>JADFVY010000204.1 GCA_015222795.1 Pseudomonadota bacterium
TCGGCGATCGCCGGCTCCGTCGCCGCATATCCCAGCGCGCCGCCGATATAGGCTTCCGCCCGGGCCGCGTTGGCCGATAGAACCATCAGCGAGCCTGCGGCCAGTGTCGTCAATAATTTCTTCATTCGTACTCTCCAGTTTTTTCCTATTGCCAATGTCCCGTACGCGCGGGACGGGCGCAAAGCCGCCACCCCTGCCAGCGAGCGCCGCCTGCTACAATAGGTTGAAGAGTCTTTCGGGCTAATTAAGAGGTTTGGTTAACGCTCAAACGGCGTGATTGATGCGGCGCCGGAAAAGCTGACACCCTTATCGCCGGGGCCGCCCGGATTTACGTTTGCCGCCCCTCGGTGCGCCTCTGGGGCCGGCATCGCGACGGGGGCCGCCGCGGCCTTTCTTGATCGGCCTTCCTTCCTTGCCGCCCTCGATGATCGTGAAGACCATGCCGCCGGTGACCGTGTCGGCCTCGACCATCTCCACGACGACCGGGTCCGACAGGGTGAAGGTCATGCCGCTGCGCTCGCCCACCAGCGCGTGGTTGATTTCGTCATGGATGAAATAATCATTTGCCAGGGTCGAGATCGGAATTAGCCCGTCGGCCCCGGTCTCGTCCAGCGTCACGAACAGGCCGAAACGGGTAACGCCGCTGATCTTTGCCGCGAACGTCGCGCCAACGCGTTCGGCCATGAAAGCCGTGGTATAGCGGTCCATGGCGTCGCGTTCGGCGACGATGGCGCGCCGTTCGGTTGCCGAGATATGCTCGCCGATCTCCTCGAACCTTTCTGCTTCTTCCGCGCTCAGGCCCCCGTCGCCCAGGTGATAGCCCGCGATCAGCGAGCGATGCACCAGCAGATCCGCATAGCGCCGGATCGGCGAGGTGAAATGGCAATAGCGCCGCAGCGCCAGGCCGAAATGGCCGGGGTTCTCGGGGCTGTACTTCGCCTGGCTCTGACTGCGCAGGATCAGGGTGCTGATCAATTGCTCCGTATCGGTTCCCACCGCCCTGGCCAGGATGCCGGTGAAATGGTCCGGCCGGATTTTCTCGCTCTTAGCCAGCTTATAGCCCAACCCGTCAAGTGCCTGGCGCAACGCCTCCAGCTTGTCCAGGGGGGGCTCCTCATGGGCGCGGTACATGGCGGGGCGCTTCTTCGCCTCCAGCGCCTCGGCCGCGGCCACGTTGGCAAGGATCATGAATTCCTCGATCAACTTATGGCTGTCCATTCGCAGGCGTGGGACGATGCGGTCGATATGGCCGTCCTCGCCCAGGATCACCTGGCGTTCGGGGATTTCCAGTTCCAGCGTGCCACGCGCCGCGCGACCGCGCAAAAGCGCATCAAAGGCCCCGTACAGCGGCGCGATCACCGGTTCCAGCAGCGGGCCGGTGGTATCGTCCGGGTTGCCGTCGCGGGCCGCCTGGACCTGCTCATAGATCAACCGCGCGGCCGAGCGCATCAGTCCGCGCACGAACTTGTGCCGCTGCAGTTTGCCGTTCCTGTCTATCCACATATGGACGGCCATGCAGGCGCGGTCCTCGTGCGGGCGCAGGGAACAGAGGTCGTTGGACAGTTTCTCGGGCAGCATCGGCACCACGCGGTCCGGGAAATAGCATGAATTGCCGCGGTCGCGCGCCGATCGGTCCAGCGGGTCGTCGGGGCGCACATACCAGCTTACGTCGGCGATGGCGACGATCAGATGCCAGCCGCCCTGGTTTTTCGGGTTGTCGTCCGGCGCAGCCCAGACCGCGTCGTCGAAATCGCGGGCATCGGCCCCGTCGATGGTGACCAGCGGGAATTCCCGCAAATCGGTGCGATCGCCCAGGGTGACCGGCTTGGCGGCCTCCGCCTGTTTCAGCGCCTCGGCCGGGAATTCCACGGGGATACCGTTCTGGTGGATCGCCACCAGGCTGATGGTTGAGGCGTCGCCCATGCGGCCCAGCCGCTCGACGATCTTCACGCGCCGCGCATAGCCCTTGGTGTCCAGGATTTCCGCGCTGACCAGGTCGCCCGGCCGCGCCTTGCCGATATCGGCGGAACCGACCACGTAGTCGGTCTTGTGCTTGCGGTCGGTGGGGCGGACGATGCCGCCCTCGGCGGTCGGCTCGAACACGCCGATCAGCCTGACCGGGCCGGCGCCGAGAACCCTGATAATCTGCGCTTCGTAAACGTTGTCGCCGATGCGCTTCAGCCGCGCCAGCAGCCGGTCGCCCTCGCCGGGCGCGCCTTCGCGATGGCTGCCGGGCTTCAGGTAGATGACCGGGGGCTTGCCCTCGTCCTCCTTGACCGGCTTGCAGATGACTTCGCCGTCGACGTCGATGCTGTCCACCTGGATCACGGCGACTTCGGGCAGACTTCCCGGTTTCGCCACGCGGCGCTTGCGGCCACGCTCCACCTGGCCCTCGGCGGCCATTTCCTTCAGCACGCCTTTCAGCCAGACGCGGTCGCCCGCGGTCAGGCGGAAGGCGCGCGCAATCTCGCGCTTGCCCACGGGGCCAGGGCTGTCTTCGATAAAGGAGATTATCTGGTCCTTGGTGGGGCGGTAATCATCCTTGGTTTTTGTCTTCGTTTTTGTATTTTTCTCTTTATTACTCAATGTCTTGTCTCAATTCATGTTTAGGCCGGACAGCGGTTCCCTTAATGGGGGCGCACATGCGCCTGTCCGCCGGCCCAGATATTAATCTGGGCGGTCCGGCAGTGATTCTTGCAACCATCGGCGAATGGATACGGCTCTTTCGGGAGCCGCGGTCGGGACGGGGCGCTCAGTTTTTCACGGCTTTTTTGGCGGGCTTCTTTTTTGCCGGGGCCTTTTTCTTCGCCGGTTTTTTGGCTGGCGTCTTCGTTGCTTTTGCGGTTTTACCGTTGCCGGCCTTGGCCAACTTGGCGTCGATCAACTCGATCGCCTTTTCCAGTGTAACCGCATCCATCTCCATACCCTTGGGCAGGGACGCGAAGGTCTTGCCATGCCTTACATAGGGCCCAAAGCGCCCTTTGCCAACAGAAATCGGTTTGCTGTCTTTCGGGTAGACGCCGATTTCGGTCGAGGGTGGCTTCTTCTCGATGGCGGTTTCCACCAGTTCCACCGCGCGATTGAGGCCGATCGTCAGCACATCGTCATCGCCCTTTAGCGAAACATAGGTCGTGCCATGCTTCACATAAGGCCCAAAGCGGCCGAGGCCGGCGACGATCATTTCACCGGTGTTGGCATTGACGCCCACCTCGCGCGGCAGGGACAGCAGGGCCAGCGCCTTTTCCAGGTCCACATGGGTGGCTGGCATGCCGCGGGGCAGGGACGCACGCGGCGGTTTTGGCCCCTTCGCCTTCTTGCGCGGCTTCTTTTTGCCGTCGGCGGACGGCTCCTCGGGCGGCGGCAGTTCTTCCTCGCCAAGCTGCACATAGAGGCCATAGGGGCCCTTGCGCAGGCTGATATCCTTGCCGGTCTCCGGGTCGGCGCCCAGGGTGCGGGGCAGGTCGGCGGCGCCTTCCGCGTCGGCCCCGGATTCGCCGTCGCCCTGGCCTTCAAGGCCCAACTGGCGCGTATAGCGGCATTCCGGATAGTTCGTGCAGCCGATGAAGGCGCCGAAACGGCCGATCTTGATGTTCAGGCGCCCGGCGTCGCAGGATGGGCAGGCGCGCGCGGCATTCGAATCCTGGCCGTCCTTCGGCGGGAAGAAATGCGGCCCCAGCGATTCGTTCAGCACGTCGATCACCTGGCTGAAGGTGACCTCCTTGGTGCTGTCGATGGCCGCCGAGAAATCACGCCAGAAATCGGCAAGCACGGTCTTCCAATCGATGCGGCCGCCGGAAATATCGTCCAGCTTCTCTTCCATCTGGGCGGTGAAATCATATTCCACATAACGCGGGAAGAAACTGGACAGGAAGGCGACGACCAGCCGCCCCTTGTCGTCGGGCACGAAACGGCGCTTGTCCAGCGCCACATACTCGCGGTCCTGCAATACCTTTACGATGCTGGCGTAGGTCGAGGGCCGGCCGATGCCCAGCTCTTCCATTTTCTTGACCAGGCTGGCTTCGGTATAGCGCGGCGGCGGCTGGGTGAAATGCTGCTCGGATTCGACGCCGGTCAGGGCGGGGTTCTCGCCCTCCTTCATGGCCGGCAGGCGGCGATCGCTCTCGTCGGCATTGCCGTTGGCCTCGTCGTCCTTGTCCTCGCGGTAGAGCTTCAGGAAGCCGTCGAAGGCGATGACCGAGCCATTGGCGCGCAGCGTGACCTGATTGTCCGGGCTGGTTAGATCGATCGCCACCTGGTCCAGCACCGCGTTTTCCATCGAGGACGCGACCGTGCGCTTCCAGATCAACTCGTAAAGGCGAAACTGATCCTCGTCCAGCACCTGGCGCATCTGCGCCGGGCGGCGGAACAGGTCGGTCGGGCGGATTGCCTCATGCGCTTCCTGGGCGTTCTTGGCCTTGGTTTTGTACACACGCGGCGTGTCGGGCAGGTACTGTTTGCCAAAATCCTTCTCGATAAGCTGCCGGCTGGCCTGAACCGCCTCCTGGCTCAGCGTCACGCTGTCGGTCCGCATATAGGTGATCAGGCCGACGGTCTCGCCGTCCAGCGACATGCCTTCATACAGCCGCTGGGCCACTTGCATGGTGCGCGAGGTGCCGAAGCGCAGCTTGCGGCTGGCCTCCTGCTGCAGGGTCGAGGTGGTGAAAGGCGCCGGCGGATTGCGCCGCAGCTTCTTGGCCTCGATCTTTGCGATACGGTAGTCGCGGGCCTTGATGGCCTGGACGGCGGCGGTGGCCGTGACCTCTGTGCCGATGCCCATCTTGTCCAGTTTCGCGCCTTCCAACTGGGTCAGGCGCGCGGTGAAGGGCTCGCCGTCCGGCGTTGTGAAGCCGGCGTCGATTGTCCAGTATTCCTGGGGCCGGAAAATCTCGATCTCCGACTCGCGCTCGCAGATCAGCCGCAGCGCCACCGACTGCACCCGCCCCGCCGATTTTGCGCCCGGCAGCTTGCGCCACAATACCGGCGACAGGGTAAAGCCCACCAGAAAGTCCAGGGCGCGGCGCGCCAGATAGGCGTTGACCAGTTCGGTGTTGATGTCGCGTGGATTGGCCACGGCTTCGGTGACGGCGCGCTTGGTGATCTCGTGGAACACCACGCGCTTCACGTCGATATTTTTTAGCCCGTTATTCTCGGCCAGCACTTCCAGCACATGCCAGGAAATCGCCTCGCCCTCGCGATCCGGATCGGTGGCGAGCAGCAGATGGTCCGCGCCCTTCAGCGCCGTGCGGATTTCCGCGATCTGTTTTTTGGACCGGTCATCGACCTGCCACTGCATCGCGAAGCCGTTTTCGGGGTCGACCGCGCCGTCCTTGGCCAGCAGGTCGCGCACATGCCCGTACGACGCCAGAACCCTGTAGTCCGCGCCCAGATATTTGTTGATGGTTTTCGCCTTCGCTGGCGATTCAACGATTACGACGTTCATTCCTTGACCCGGATTCCCCTTGCGGCTTGATACAGGTTTGCGTGCTCCACCCCCCACGGGTGCGGCCAATGAAACTCCGCATCCGAATGCCACTTGTCAATATAAAGAGTGAAATAGCGTAATTTCAGGGGTTTATGGGGGTCAATCGACCAGCGCCGCCATGTTGCCGGGCTGACGTTCCAGCTTTCCGGCCAATTCAAGCTCCAGCAAAACGGTCAGCACAACGGCGGGTGGAAGGCCCAGATCGCGGATAATCGCGTCCACCGGGGCCGGGGTCGGGCCCAGGGCTTCAATGATGCGATTGCGGATATCGTCGGGCACGGATTCGGCACCGGGCGCAGTGCCTTCATAACCGTCGGTGGGCGGCTCGGCGACTGTCCCGCCACGCATGGCCTCGACAATGGCGAGCACATCCCCGGCGTTCTCGACCATGTTGGCGCCATTGCGAATCAGGCCGTTGGTTCCCCGGCAGCGCGGGTCCAACGGCGAACCCGGTACCGCCATCACCTCGCGCCCCTGTTCGTTGGCCATCCGCGCGGTGATCAGCGAGCCCGATCGTTGCGCCGCCTCGACCACCACGACACCCAGGGAAAGCCCCGAGATGATCCGGTTGCGGCGTGGGAAATGGCGCGCCTGCGGGGTCAGGCCCGGCGGCGACTCGGCGATGACCGCGCCGCGCTCGACCAGCTGTTCGTACAGCGCCTGATTCTCCGCCGGATAGACCACATCCGGGCCGCCGGCCAGCACCGCCACGGTGCCGCCATTCAGCGCGCCTTCATGGGCCGCCGCGTCGATGCCGCGCGCCATGCCCGACGCCACCACGAAACCGCCTTCCGCGATCCCCGCCGCGATTTCGCGGGCCAGCCGCCGCCCGTTGGTCGAGGCGTTGCGCGCGCCGACGATGCCGACCATCGGTTTGTCCAACAGATGCGCGTGCCCCATGACCAGCAATATGGGGGGCGCATCCTCGGCCTGGGTCAGCGCCGCCGGATAGCCGGCCTCGCCCATATGAATATGTCGCGCGCCGACGGCGGCGGCCCGGGCGATTTCCTCCTCGGCCCGGGATTTCGGGCAGACCTTGATCTTGCGGCCGCCCTTCGCGGACAGCGAGGGCAGGGCGTCGAGCGCCTCTGCCGCGCTGGCGAAATATTTCAGCAGTTCGCGAAAGGTGATCGGGCCGACATTCTCGCTGCGAATCAGCCGCAGCCGCGCCAA
>JADFVY010000017.1 GCA_015222795.1 Pseudomonadota bacterium
ATCCCGATCCGCTCTTTGTGATGTAGAGCGGATTCACGCGATTGATGGTGAGCGCGATCAATCCCGATCCGCTCTAGCGGGGCGGGCAGGTCATTGCCCATCGGTGTCTTTCTCCTGGATGGCTTTCAACTCAGCCTCATAACGTTTTCGTTGGCGGACGGAAACCCCTCGCGTGGCGGCCAGCGCGTCCATCTCCGCCTTGGCGGTGACGCCGCCGGGGCGATGCGCGAGCTTCACCGGCAAGCCGCCTTCGTTCACGGCCTCGCGGGCGACCAGCATGCGGGATTGTGTCGCCCGGCGCACGCCCAGCGTCGTCGTCTCGTCCAGTATCAGGGCGGCGGTGGCGGCCGCCCGACCGGGCGCGGCCAGCACCTGCAGGGCGGTGCCCATGCGGCCCTTCTTGCCGAAGACCGGCCACTGGCAGACATCGATGACACCCTCGGCCGCGCGCAGATGATCGATGGCGACGGCCAGATCCTCGGCGGTCTGGTCGTCGATCTCGCAGCGCAGGACCTCGACGCTATCGCCCGCCATGGAATCGGCGGCGGGGCCATAGAGCGTGGCGCGCAGAATGTTGCTGCGTGAGGCGAATTTGCGGGTGCCGAAGCCGATGCCCGCGCCGATCAGCCCGCGCGGTGAGGAATCGACGGCCTGGGACGCGCCGAGATAACGCAGGATGGCGGCGCCGGTGGGGGTGATGCGCTCGCCCTCCTCGCCGTCATCGACAAGCGTGTAGCCCTTCAGCAATTCCAGCACCGCCGGGGCTGGAACGGGGAGGAAACCGTGCAAAGTGCGCACCTGCCCGCGCCCGCGCGGCAGCGCGCCGACCGTCCAGATACAGGGGGTGAGCGCGGTGATAATGGCGGCGGCGACGAGGATATCGACAATCGAATCCAGCGCGCCGACCTCATGGAAGGCGACCTCGTCCGGGTCCTTGCCATGCACCGCCGCCTCGGCCCCGGCCAGCAATTCGAATATGCCCAGCGCCGCCTCGCGCACCGCGCCGTCGAGCGGGGCCCGTTCCAGCCGGCCGCGAATATCGCGCCAATGGGTATGGGATTCCACCCGCTGCCCCTGCCCCTGCCCCTGGTCCTGGCCGTTGCCCTGCGCGGAAACGCCCTCGACGACGAACCGAGACCCCGTCAGCACGCCGTCGCCATGGGGCTGGCGGGCGACGCGCAACGGTTCGGCCAGTCCCATCGCCGCGATCGCCGCCTCGCAGCGCGGCCAGAGGCCCGACCGAACATCCAGCAGCGCCGCGGCAAACATATCCCCCGCCACGCCGCCCACGGCATCCAGATGGATCGCCGTTACCGGTAAATTTTCGATATCGTCGGTCACGCGCCAGTCCCCGTAGTGGAGTAAATCTAACGGATGGCACCCGAAGGATGCGTCTCCATTCGCCCCCGGTTTACCGCGAAAACGCGCGAATGAACAGGGCGATGGGGGTGGGCGTCCGTGGGTCGTCGTCCCACGCCCGGGCGGAGGAATGGATGCTGATGGGACGCGAAGGCGACTGTGTCACGCTGGCGCAAGCGGCGGAACGGCGCCCGGTGTTCAGCGGGATTTCAACGCCCGACCAGCTCGTTGACAGGATTCGCGAACAGGGCGAGGAGGTCAGCCGCGAGGACATCCTGCAAGGCGATGTCACCGTCGTTAAGGTCGACGCGCCGAGGCCGTCATTACTGGTAGACCTCCTGGCCGAAGACATTCTGCAGGAAGAACAGGCCGATATAACAGACAATGCCGGCGACCAGCGGCGTGATGACCCAGCCCAGTGAGACACTGCCGACGATGCGCCAGCGGATCCCCCGGCCACCCTGCAGCAGGCCGATGCCCAGCACCGCGCCGACCACGGCCTGGGAACTGGAGACCGGCACCAGCGGGATCGTCGGCAGATCATAGCTGAGCAACAAGGACTGCAGCCCGCGCGAAGCGAACAGGAATAGCACGATCGAATGCGCCATAACCACGACCCAGGCGGCGACCGGCGACAGCCGCAGCATACCGCCGCCGACGGTCAACATGACGCGCTCGGAATAGGTGATGACGCCCGCCGCGATGGCCAGGCTGCCCAGCAGGAAGAGCTGCTCTACGGAGGAGAACTCCACCATGCCCCCAATGGACAGATCACTAAACGGCGAGGACGGCACGAAGACACCCATCACATTGCCGATGTTATTGGCGCCAAGGCTGTAGGCCCCGAAGGCGCCGGCCAGAATCAACGCCGCGCGGGTATAGGCGTCCAGCCGGATCATGTGAAAATTCATCCGGCGCAGGAACAAGGTGGTGCATTGGAAAAGCAGCACCGCGATGACCGCGGCGAGGATGGGGCAAATCACCCAGGTGGTCAGGATTGTGCTCAACGTTCCGGAATCGGTTTCGGTCGCGGTGAACATGTTCCAGCCGACGATGGCGCCGACGATGGCCTGGGTGGTGGAGACCGGAAGGCCGGCCTTGGTCATCAGATAGACCGACAGGGCGGCGGCGAAGGCCGCCATGAAAGCGCCGCCCAGCGCGTCGATGGCGCCCAGTTTGCCCAGCGTATGGGCCGCGCCGCCGCCGCTCATCACTGCGCCCAGGATAACGAAAACGCTGCAGATCGCGGCGGCGGTGGAAAACCGGATCATGCGCGATCCCACCGCCGTTCCGAACACGTTGGCGGCGTCGTTGGCGCCCAGCGACCAGCCCAGAAACAGTCCGCTGGAAAGAAATAACAGAGTGGCGATATCCATGCTCTTAAATTACCGCCTAGAAACGGCGTTTGATGGCGTAGATCGCCAGGCGGTCGGCCACGTCTTCCGAAGTATCCGCGATATTATCGACAAGTTCGACGAAATGCCGCAGATGCAGTTTGCGGGCGAGATCGATGTCGGACTCGAAAATCTGGCGCTTGAGCTTGGTGGAGACCTTGTCGGCCTCTTTTTCATAGAAGATCACTTTATGCATATGGTCGCTGACCATTTCCACATTGCGGAAGAAGGCGCGCGAGGCCAGCACCAGCGCCTCGACCGCGGCCGTCACCTGTTCGGCCAGCGCCTTGAAATCCTCGTGATGCTGTTCCGGTATGTCCGGGTTTTCGATTGAGAACCCCCAAAGCGTGCCCTCGCAATTGTTCAGGACCGAGTCGAGATTTTCCAGCAGTCCCAGCACGTCGCCACGCGATTCCGGGATCAGCGTCTGGGCGTATAGCTGGCGTTCGATGGTACGGCGCAGTACGTCGGAGCGGCTTTCCAGGGCGTTGACCTGAGCCAGTTTCTCATCGAATTCGGACGAACGCCCATCGGCCAGAAAAATTGCGATGGCGCGCTTGAAGGCCAGGGCGGACTGCGCCAGATTGTCCATAAATTCATCGATCTCGCCTTCCAGTTCGCGGGTGCGGCGGAAAATCGAAATTGCCTTTGGCAAACCCATGGTGTTCCTTCCTGCGCACCCCATATAATCGGGCAACGCATACTATAAGTCCGGGCCGTTCGAGAACGGCTGACGGGCGGTTTTAAGTAGTCGGGCGATCCGGTTAAATCGCGAGGGGCTCCACACCGGACGGAGCCCAGAGGGACTGTATGGCGAACCATAGCAAATCTAATGGCCTGCAAACAAGTTTTCTTGCGCTGACGGGAGCTAAACCGCTATAGCGGCGCTCATGCATACTTACCGGCTACAGATTTCCCCCATGGGAACCAATCCCGAATGTTGATGGACCTCGTGCTTACGGTGCTCGGCCTGGGCATTCTCGTGGTCGGCGGCGAGCTGACATTGCGCGGCGCGATCGGGCTGGCGCGGCTGCTGGGCGTATCGGCGGCGATGATCGGGTTGACTGTCGTTGCCTTCGGCACCTCGGCGCCGGAACTGGTGGTCAGCCTGCAGGCAACGCTCGACGGATCCCCCGACATTGCGATCGGTAATGTGATCGGCAGCAATATCGCGAACATCCTGCTGGTGCTGGGCGTGGGCGCGCTGATTGCGCCGCTGATCTGCGATCCCGGCTCGGTTCGCCGGGACGGCACGGCGATGATGGCCTCGATGGTGCTGCTGGCCGGCCTGGGGCTGACCGGCGTAATCGACGCCTGGCAGGGTGCACTGATGCTCGTGACGTTGGTCGCCTATATCACCTGGTCCTATCGCGTTGACCGTAAAAACGGAACCGCGGTGGCGGATTTACACGCGCGCGAGGTCGAGGAAACCGCAGGTGTGCCGGTGGCTACCTGGCTGGTTCTGCTCTATGTCGTGGTCGGGCTGCTGGCGCTGATCGGCGGCGCGAAGCTTCTGGTTGACGGGGCGATCGGGGTGGCGCGGGCGGCCGGTATTTCGGAACCGATAATCGGGTTGTCGCTGGTCGCGATAGGAACCTCGCTGCCGGAACTGGCGGCGACCGCCGTGGCGGCCTGGCGGCGCCATACGGACGTCGCCGTGGGGAACGTACTGGGCAGCAACCTGTTCAACGTGATGCTGATCCTGGGCACGGCATCAATGGCCTCGCCGCTGCCTATTGCCGACGAATTCGTGCGGGTCGATCTGTGGGTAATGCTGGGCGCCGGAATCGTGCTGATACCGGTCATGGTCTCGGGCTGGAAAATATCGCGCGGGGAAGGAATTCTGCTGCTGATATTATACACCGCCTATATCGCCAGCATGGGCACGGGCTGGGGCAGGGCTATTCCGGCGTTGTAATGCCGAGGTTTTCTATAAGCTTAATTCATCGGCGAAGTGACAGGCGACGAAGTGTTCGTCGTCGATTTTGGTCCATTCGGGCGGCTCGACCTTGCAGCGATCCCGTGCGAATGAACAGCGCGTGTGGAATTTACAGCCCGGCGGCGGGTTTATCGGGCTGGGGATTTCGCCTTCAAGCTTGATCGCCGTTTTTTCCGCATCCGGGTCGAGATGGGGAATAGCCGATAGCAGCGCCTTGGTATAAGGGTGGCGCGTATTCGAAAACAAAGCTTTGGTAGGCGCGATTTCGACGATTTGGCCCAGATACATGACCGCGACATGGTCGCAAGTATGCGCCACGACCGACAGGTCATGGGATATGAACAGAAACGTAAGCCCCATTTCCTTTTGCAGGGAATTCAAAAGGTTGAGGATATCCGCCTGGATCGACACGTCCAGGGCGGCGACGCACTCATCGGCCACCAGAAAGCGCGGATTGCAGACCAGGGCCCGGGCGATCGAGATGCGCTGACGCTGGCCGCCCGAGAATGCATGAGGAAATCGCCTCAGATGCTCGAGGTTCAGGCGGCATTTGGCGGCGACCTCGCGGACCCTCTCGTCGGTTTCCTTACGCGAGGAGGTAAGCTTCATCACTTCCAGTGGCTCGGCGATGATATCGCGAACGGTCATTCGTGGGCTAAGCGCCGCGTAGGGGTCCTGGAAAATGAGCTGGCACCGCTTGCGATAATCCTTTAGCTCGGCCGCCGACATGTTGCTCAGATCATACTCGACACCATTATCGCTGAACTGGGCATGGCCGCCCGCCAGCGGGTATACGCCCAGCAGCGCCCGGCCCAGGGTCGTCTTGCCGGACCCGGATTCCCCGACGAGGCCGAAGAATGTGCCGGCGGCAATATCTATCGAAACGTTATCAACCGCGCGTACGAACCTTTTCGGTCCGAACAACTTACCGCCGATCGAAAAATGTACCGAAAGGTTACTGACGGATATCAAGGGTTTGTCGGTCATTGTGGCGTCTCCCCACGCGGGGTCACTGCGATGCAGGAAACGCTATGCCCGTCGCCGAGATCGGTGGCCGCGGGTATTTCCGTGTCACAGCGCCCGGCAATGGCCTGTGGACATCGCGTATGAAACACACAGCCCGGGGGGCGCTCCAGCGGGCTTGGAATATCGCCGGCAATAGGGGTCAGCGGCGCCCCGAGATCGTCGAGGTTTGGCAACGCGTTTATGAGGCCCTTGGTGTAAGGATGCTCAGGCGCCCGAATGATCTGACGAACGGTTCCGGTCTCGACGATTTCGCCCAGATACATCACGGCGACCCGGTCCGCCGTCTGGGCGATGACGCCCAGATCATGGGTGATGAAGATAATGCCCATGCCGAATTCGGCGACGAGGTCCTTCATGAGGTCGATCACCTGCGCCTGGATGGTCACGTCCAGCGCCGTGGTGGGTTCGTCGGCAATCAACAGCTTCGGCCTGGTTGACAGCGCCATCGCGATCATCGCCCGCTGGCGCATGCCGCCCGACAGCTCGAAAGCGAATTGGTTGAACCGTGCGGGGGCGTCGGAGATGCCGACCCGGTTGAGCATCTCGATCGACACGTCCTTCGCCGCGCGCAGGGACATTTTCGTGTGGATCTGGAGCTGTTCGGTCATCTGGTCGCCGATGGAAATCGCGGGCGCGAAACTGGCCATCGGCTCCTGGAAGATCATCGAGACGGCGCCGCCGCGCACGACCTTCATCTCGCGCGCCGTGCGCAGCGACAGCACGTCGACATCGCCGTCGTCCAGCGTCAGCGTAATCCGGCTGTCGGGGCCATAAACCGCGTTTTCCGGGTTGAGCTTCATCAGCGACTTGGCGGTGACCGACTTGCCCGAGCCGGACTCGCCCACCAGCCCCATTACCTCACCCGGCTCCAGCTCGAAGGAGATATTGTTGATCGCGGTGATCCGACCCTCGTCGGTATCGAACTCCAGCGTCAGATTTTCGACTTTCAGCAGCGTCATTTTTTAGTGCTCGCATAAGGATCGGCGGCATCGCGCAGGCCGTCTCCGACGAACACAAAGGCAAGCACCAACGCTATGAAGAAGACCACTGGAATAAAGTACCATTGATAGTTCAAGAGGACATCCGCATCGGTTACATTTTGCAGCATCACGCCCAGCGAATTCACAGGATCCCTCAGTCCCAGGCCGATAAAGCTCAAGGCCGTTTCAGACAGCACCATGTAAGGAAACGAGATCACCAGATCGACAATGATATAGCTGGTGAAACTGGGCAAAAGGTGTTTTCGGATGATGTGGTTTGGCGCCGCGCCGCAAAGCTGCGCCGCCAGCACGTATTCCTGATTTCGCTCGGTCAGCAAATGCGTTCGCACCCGCCGCGCCAGCGTCGGCCAGTTGATGAACCCGAGAATGATCGAGATAAAGAAGAATCTCGCCTCCGAACTCCATTCACTGGGAATGAAAGCCGCGATTGCCATAAACAACGGTATCGCGGGCACCGTCCGTATCGCGTCGGTGATCATCTGCAGCACGGAATCGATCCAGCCGCCGTAGTAGCCGGACACCCCGCCGATTATCAATGCCAGTACAAAGGCGATTGCAACCCCGATCGTGCCGACAGCAAGGGACGTATTGATGGCATGCAGGGTGCGGGAAAAAATATCCTTGCCCGTACTGTCGGTTCCGAAAATATGGATCTTGCCCTTATCCACACCGAACAGATGGCGGTCAAAACTCATCCCGAACATGGTGTATTTTTCACCTTCGGGAAACAAGGTCAGGTAGCGGCGTTTTTCCCGATCTACCGTGGACATCCAGCGGAAGTTGGTCTTGAAGGAGCGTTCCCGTTCAAAGGAGTAGATGAACGGCCGCATTGAAAAACCGTTTTCATCCCAGAATTTCAGTATCTGGGGCGCGCCGTTCTGGTAGTCCTTGTCCCGCCCTTCCAGCGTTGGGGAATAGGGCGTCAGGAAGGGGGCCAGTATCCCCGACACGATAAAAATTACCAGAACCCATGCCCCTGCCATGGCCGCTTTCTGCTTTTTAAAGCGCGCCCAGATCAACTGGCCCTGCGAAGCGGTGAAGTACGCCTCTTTAAGTTTCTGGTCCGCAACGGCGCCTGTTGTGTTTGTTTCTGTCATGTTTTCTATTTCACAATAGAGCTACGAACACGCGGGTCGACAACGGCGAGCAGGATGTCCGTCAAGAAATTCAGCCCAACGATACTGCCTGTCAGCAGGAAGATGATCGCCCCGGCCAGTTGCTGGTCGTTTGAGCGTGCCAGAGCCTCTATCAGTAAAGCCCCGGCATCGGTTAGCGTCAGGATCACCGCGATAATCGGCAACTCGTTAAAGATGCGATTGAGATCGAAACCCAGCGAATTGACTATCGGGCCCAAAGCGTGCCGCGCTGGATAGCGCCATAGCAGTTTTCCGCCGGTTACGCCGCGCGCCCTGGCGGCCGTCACGTAAAGCTTGTCAATCTCGTCAGACATTAATGCCCGCACCGTCTGGATGGCAAAGGCTGTCGCGGACCAAGCCAGAATAAACACGGGCAGCCATGCGCGGGACAGAAAATCCTTCACTCTGTCCCAGGACCAGGGGGCATCACGGAATTCAGAGGAAAACAGTCCCGTCATACTGTCCCCGAACAATATTGTTGAAACCAGCATGATTATCAGGGCCAGCAGGAAGTTTGGCAGCGCCAGCCCCAAATAGCTGACCAGCCGCAGGGAGTTGTTCAGGGCTGCGTTGTTCGACGTGGCTGAAATGATTCCGACTGGCAGGGCTATCATATAAGCCAGGATCAGCGAGGAGACACAGATGCCCAGACTGATCCAGAATTTCTGTCCCAGCAGCAGAGCGATATTAACCCGCAGAATGCAGCTGTCGCCAAACTCGCCCTGAAAGGCATTGTAAATCCAGACGCCCCAGCGTTGCAGATAGGGTTTGTCCAGCCCAAGACGGACACGTTCGGCCTCGATGTCGGCAATAGTAATGTTACTGCCCTGGGTGTTCTTGAAGGCGACATAGCGCTCGGCGCAGTCACCGGGTACGAATTCCATCAATGTAAAAACGATAAACGAAACAATAAGCAGCGTTAATACCGCCAGCAGGGCACGAACCAGAGTAAATCTTGCAAATTGCAGCATCGAATTTTGTCCGCCCCACAGCCGCCCTTCTCGCCAGGTGTCATTACTGGCGGAAGTGTCTCGTTGGCGCCCTCGGATGGTTTAAAGGAAACCACCCGAGGGCTTTGTCACAGACGTTCGTGGACTATTTTTCCAGGAACCACTGGGGACCCCGGTAGGGGAGGTTCCAGTAGTACTCATAGGAGTGAGTCTTGAACTCCGTTACGTTCTTCAACGAATTGTGGTGATAGATCGGTCCCGTTGCCAAAACCGTCCCGATGAACAGTGTCTGGCTGACCATCGCCTCCACCAGCCGTTTGCCGATCTCATCGGACTTCGCACTGCCCGCGGGCTGAGACTGGAAAGCGTTGATGTCGTCGATCATCGTATCGACCCATGCCGGCGGCTTGACGCCCTTGGCGCCTTTCGAGTCGATATACTCAGCCCACAACATGGCGGTACGCAGGAAGAAGTAACTCTCGAACGGCGGCACAAACATGTTGTTGTTGCCCAGAACGATCGCCAACGGATGTCCCTTGCGCCACATACCTACATCGAGCTTGTTGGAGGACTGCGCCGACCGGTATTCATCGGGTGTAACCTCTTTGACGGTCGTCTTGACGCCGACACTGGACCACTGCTGACCGACGAGCTCGACCACCTTGCCCGCGATCCCCTGGGTGGCGAACTGCAGATTCAACACCAGCTTTTCACCGTTCGGGAGTTCACGAAAGCCATCGCCGTCCGTGTCCTTGAGGCCGACCGCATCCAGCAGTGACTTCGCCTTTGCCGGATCATGTTCCGCCATATGCGTTGTCCACTTCGCATCGACGAAGGGAGGATTGGGCGAGAAGCCCGTATACTGGACAGGCTTGCCCTCGCCAAAGAACGCAACCTCGTTCAGCTCATCCCGGTCGATCGCAATGGACATCGCCTGACGGAACCGCACATCTCCAAACACTTTACGCTTTTCAAGATCTGCGGATGTCACATTGAAAGTGAAGGTCGGCGCCGCGATCTCGGGTTTCAGCTGCAACTGGTAGTTCCCCTTCTCCTGGTTTTCCAGAAGGACGGGGGCCATCGGCAACTGCAGTGACTGCGACTTGAAGTGCACCTCGCCATTGATCAGCTTCAGGATGCGCACCTGATTGTCATTGACGTAGGTTTCATCTTGCTCGTTGATATAGGGAAGCTGGTTGCCAGCCGTGTCGACCATGAAGAAATAGGGGTTGGCCACCAGATGCCGGCCGTCGGCGTTCTGTTTCGTCATGATGTGCGATTCAAGCGTCGGCACGGTATCCATCGGCAGATTGCCGACTTTGTCCGGCGCGGTCAGCATCGGAGTCGGCGTGTCCACCCAGTCAGAACTGCCGTAATAGGCCGCCAGAACGGCCAGACCGTTTTCGAACCCGGCCTTCTTTGCCATATCATCGGCTTTGGCGTTCAATTTTGGATCCCATTGGCCAAGGAAATGTTTCGGCTGGAATCCTTGCGCGAAGGAAGACGCGAAATGCGCCAGCAGGCCCGGCTTCGGAGCAGGCAGATTGAACACAACGGTTTGGGCGTCGGGAGTGTCGATGGTCATGCGTTTGCCGGCGACCAGCACATAATCCTTAGCCTTCTTCATGACGTCTGGATTAAGAGCCAGATTGTCATACCAGTATTTCACGTCTGCCGACGTAAACGGAGCGCCATCGGACCATTTGTGGCCCTTGCGCAGGAAGAAGGTCAGCTGGGTGTAATCAGCATTCCATTTCCATCCCTTTGCAACCATCGGAACGATGGTCTGCAGGTCATCCGAATAGCGCACAAGGTTGACGTGCCGTATGGACAGAAAACCAGCGGTCCCAGCTTCGGAGGCATTCGTGATGATGTTCATTGTGCCGCCATAACCGCCGATTTGGTCGTATGGGGCCACGACGAGGGGTTCGCTCGGCATCCGGTCGGCCAGTTTCGGCAGGTCGGGGTTGCCCCGAATCATGCCGTTCAGCTTGCCCATGTCCGGATTATCGCTGAAGGACAGCTTGCAGTTCGCCGCGCCTTCAAATTCCGACCGTTCATACTGCTGGGGGAAAGCGCCCGCGGCGACCCCCTTCATATCGGCCACGGTAACGGCCGGACAGGCGGCAGCCCGCGCATCGGTTGCGGCGCCAACCTGCAGCGCAAAGAGCGCAGCCCCGGCGAGCGGTATTAATCCCAACTTCTTACGTATCATTGTTTTTAGTCTCCCAGCTATTCATGTTCGATTATCCGTTGTCTATATCTCATCGGACAATTCTGTTTTCATGGTCCGAACGGGCCCATGTTCTTCGCTCGGCAGATAGCACCGATTAGCAGCATGTTAATGCGCTAAATTCTCTAACTGCAAGCACCATTCACTCCGACGACCAATTTTTTACCCCGCTGCGGGAAGACATGCTGCAGCTTCATATGCTAATAATAGATTGTTTTTTAACGTTTTTACAGCTTTTGTGACAGATTTGATATTCTTCTTGGGCCAAGCATCCGGCGATATTTTTGTTCGGTGTCTAATTATTTTTCATCGCGCCGCCATTTTTATGTGCTTTACTTCGCGATAACCGGACCCCCGATGGAAAGCCGAAGGCAGGCCATCATACCGGCGCGTCACGCGCCGGCCGGAACAGTCCGGGGATATTTTAAAAAACTGGAGGTTTTACAATGATGAATAGCAGGAATTTGATTGCGGGCGTCTCGACGCTGGCAATGACCTTCGCCGTAACCATGGGCGCGGTTACCGGCATTCGCACCGCTTCGGCGGCAACCGAACTTACCGTCTATACGGCCGTCGAGGCCGAGGATCTAAAACGCTACGGCGAGGCTTTCACCGCCGACAATCCCGACATCACCATCAAGTGGGTCCGCGATTCGACCGGCATCGTCACGGCGAAGCTGCTGGCCGAGAAAAACAATCCGCAAGCCGATGTGATCTGGGGCCTGGCGGCGACCAGCCTGCTGCTGATGAAGGGCGAGGGCATGCTTGAGCCCTATGCGCCGGCCGGCCTGGACAAGCTGTCGCCCAAGTTCCGCGACAAGAGCAACCCGCCGACCTGGACCGGGATGGACGCCTGGATCGCGGCGGTTTGTTTCAATACGGTCGAGGCCGAGAAGAACGGCCTGCCGATGCCGTCGTCCTGGAAAGACCTGACCAAGCCGGTATACAAGGGCCATGTGGTCATGCCGAACCCGAACTCCTCGGGCACGGGCTTCCTGGACGTATCGTCCTGGCTGCAGATGTTCGGCGAAGACGGCGGCTGGGAATTCATGGACGGGCTGCACCAGAACATCAACTGGTACACCCATTCGGGTTCCAAGCCCTGCAAGCAGGCGGCGTCCGGAGAAATCCCGATCGGCGTCTCCTTCGCCTTCCGCGGCGCCAAATCCAAGGCCAAGGGCGCCCCACTGGAAATCATCATCCCCAGCGAAGGCGTTGGCTGGGACATGGAAGCGACCGCCATCGTGGCCGGCACCTCCAAGATGGAAGCGGCCAAGAAGCTGGTCGACTGGTCGATCACCGAGAAGGCCAACCGGCTCTATAACGAGGGCTATGCGGTTGTCGCCATCCCCGGCATCGCCAAACCGGTGGAGCATTTCCCGGCCGGCATCGTCGATGCGATGTACGACAATGACTTCCTGTGGGCGGCCCAGAACCGCGGGCGCATCCTGGCCGAATGGCAAAAGCGTTACGATTCGAAGTCGGAAGCCAAATAAAATCCGTTACGTTTGAGCTAGGCCCGGCCTCCTTAATCGGGGGCCGGGTCTTTCTTTTTGCGATTTGGCATCGCCTCTATCATCCCCCGTCATGCGCCTCGCGGGAATCGGCCGGGGCGTTTTCGCGATGTTCGGTCATGCCGTAATCCCGCAGCACCGAGGCAACGCGTAGCCGGTAATTCTTGAATACCCCGCCGCGCCCCGCCGACTGGGCGTCGCGATGTTCCTGGGTCCGTCTCCAGGCGGCCACCGCGTCCTCGTCGCGCCAGAAGGACAGCGACAGGTATTTCCCCGGCTCCACGAGGCTTTCGAATCGTTCGATGGAAATGAATCCGTCGATTCCCTCCAGCATGGGCCGCAGCCCGCCGGCGATATCCAGATAGGATTCAGTTTTGCCCTCGGCGGGCCATAGTTCAAAGATGACGGCAATCATTATAGGCGGTCCTCTGTCAGGCGTTCGTGGTCCAGCGCGGCGATCATGAAGTTTACCAGACGCACCGCCGCATCCGACAGCCCCTCGCCGACATATATTCCTATGCTGACATCGGCCAGCGGGGGCAAGCCGGCGGCCCTGCGTTTCAGCGCCGGCGGCGCGGTGCGTTCCGACAGGGCCGTCACCCCCAGCCCCGCCTGCACCGCCGCCGTCAGCCCGGCCAGGCTGGGGCTGGTGTACACCACGCGCCATGCGCGCCCGGACCGTTCCAGCGCGTCGATCATGCGCTTGCGATAGGTGCAGCCCTCGGGGTAGACGATCAGAGAAACCGGCCCGCCGCCGTCCGCGCCCGCGCCCTCGATGCCGCACCAGACCAGGTGCTCGCTCCACATCCGGGCGGCGGCCGGATGGCCCTCGCCGCCGGTCATGGCGACAACCATGTCCCGGTCGCCCTCGCCCAGCGCGTCGAGCAGCGAATGGCTCAGCGCGCAGCCGACCTCCAGCGACACCTCGGGAAACTCCGCCGCGAAGCCCCCGAGGATGCCGGGCAGCAAGGTCACCGCGAAATCGTTGGGCAGACCAACCCGTACCGCGCCGACCGGTTCCGGCCGCATCACGCGCGCCACCGCCTCGTCATGCAGCAGCAGGATCCGTCTGGCATAACCGGTCAGCGTCTCGCCCGCCGGCGTCAGGCCGAAGGCCCGATTCGCCCGGTCGAACAGCACTTGTCCGACCATCTCTTCCAGCCGTTTGATTTGCAAACTTACCGCCGGCTGCGTCCGCCCCAGCCCCTCGGCCGCCCGGGTGACCCCGCCCGCATCCGCGACCGCGACCAGTGCCCGCAACAGTTCGGTGGGAAGTGTGATCATAACGGCTCCATATCCATTCATTATATAACGGCCAGAATAATATAGAATGCATATGGAAAAGCAACGGACCGGATATCTGTCCGCGGGCATCAACGAATAACGCCGATCCATTGAGATCGGCTAAAGTCAGATAATCTGCATCCGCGAAAACAGAAGTTTGCGGCCTAAAAATTGCGCCCGAGGCTCTGCGCAATGGCAAGCATAAATGCTACCCCGAAGACGATCCATTTGATTTTATTGGTCCGTTTTTTTGCACTCGACAATGAGTCGTGGGTCGCTTTGGTCCACCAAGCCAGCACCTTTGGATCGACCTCGTTTTTCAATATCGAAGGGTAATGTTGCCGTAGTTCCCTCAGCAACCGGGTCATGGCGTCGAGCAAGTCCGGCGCGAGCGAGAGGCTGAACAAGATTGGGTGGTATTTGCCAAGCAGCAGTTTCGCGGCCTTACAATCGTCGTCTATTACCGCAATGATCTTGCTCGCGTCGCGCCGCAGCTCCGCCAGCCGCTCCTCGGTAAGTGGCACCGCCATCAGCCGGTCCACCAGATACTGATAATCGCCCGGCAGATTCGTCCATTGCTCGTCCCAGCGGAATGCCGCGGTCGCGGCCTTGGCCGTGGCCCATGGCAAGGGGTCGCGCTCGCCAAGTCCTTCAAGCAGCCGCAATTCGAAATGGCGCCGGTTGTTCAGGTTCAGCAACAGCGGATCGTTCAGCGCTGCGTTCAGGGCGGCAAGGGCGCCGTCCTCGTC
>JADFVY010000205.1 GCA_015222795.1 Pseudomonadota bacterium
ACGCGGGGGTTCTCGAACACACACTGAAACGGAATGCCGTCGTCCCAGCTTTCGGGATCGAGTCGCCCGCCCAAGGGCGTTCCGGTTACGAAACCGCAGGTCGCGCAAGGCGCGATCCTCACCGAAGGGTGAACATGGGCCGTGGGCGGCGTCTCGGGTTCGATCAGAGGGTCACGCCGGGGACGGCGATATCGCGCGTCGGGGGCAACGCCGCTGACCGGAAACCCAGCTTCCAGCATGGCGTCGAATACCGACTGCCGTAGAAACAGCGGGGGAGGGACGCCTGGCCAACAGAAGTCGTCGAATAGCCCTTCCGCCAGGCCCGCGGCGGGACCAAGCCGGGTAAACGGGCCGAAGGGCCGGCCGGGGCCCATTATCGGTGCCAAAAGTTCCGAAAGATCGCGCATTTCGTCGGGCGTGATCTCTGCCGGGCCCTTTTTCATCTTCCCGTGCGGTTCGAATGGATTGTAGAACCGCAAGCGCCGAACGATCTTTTCCTCGAGTTTCGAAACATCCAGACCAGGATAGCGAAACGCGGCCGAGGCATGTTCACCGCAGTCGGGACAGATCACCCGCGGAATGCTGTAGTTCGAACTGCCCGGCACCGCATAATGGGTGGGCCAGTCATCCAGAGAACTTTTGATCATGTATGCTTCCGACATAATTTGCTCCCCCGCCACGGCGCTCAATAGAACTCGTCTTCCGCGAAGAGCGCGCTGAAGAATCGGTCCAGCGGCGCCACCTTGCGGTCTTGCGTCAGCGCCCGGGCAACCCGCCCCTTGCGCTTGCCCCAGTTATAGATGCGGCCGGCATCGCCCCACATCCAGCCGACCTCGTCGTCGGAATCGATCTGCATCAGGAAATCCCAACCCCGATAATCGTCCATGTAGGACTGGATCAGCATGGGAATCCCGCCCAGCCGGTGATAGGGGCCGTTCCGCGTGTCCCACACACTGTCGTCGAAATATTCGTAAGCCTCTTCCTCCAGCGCCTCGTCGCCGCCGCCGAATCGTTCGTGGATATCGTTCGGCAGGCATAGTTCCGGTTCGAAGGTGACCTCACAGAAATTGAAGCTATGGACCGGCTCGCCCGGATGCTCGGTGCGGACAAGCTGTTCCGGCGTACAGTCGAAATGCAGCCAGTTCCATTGGCCGTCGTCGTCGTAATTGCCGTCCTCCATGGCCCGGAGATCGCGAAACAGCGTGACCCAGCCACTGTCCGGGAAGTTCGGCAGCCTGCATGCCTCGACCGCGGCGGCGAAATCGATCTGGACGAGAAATTCGATCGGCCGGCCCTTGTTTTCCGGCCAGACAGCCTCCGGCGGCAGGTCCGGCGCGCCGCCCATGCGCGACGCGCCCGGCGGCAGGTCGCCGTCTTCCACCAGATAGGTGTTCATCTTCACCGCCGGCACAGTCAGCGCCATGATCGCATCGGTATGCGCCGCCAGCGGCGAGGTCTCGACGATCTGGCGGATTTCTGCTTCGTTCATGGTCATGCTTCCCCGCATTGATTGGCGCGGGGTGCATTAGAACCCGGCAATCGTTAATAACGGGTTTCGAGGGCCCGCGCGGCCTGCCCTAAATCGCGGCCAGACGGCGGATTAGCTCGGCCGGATCGATGGGTTTGGTCAATATCTCTACGGCGCCGGCCTCTATGCCCTGGTTGGCGACGTCTTGGGCACTGTAACCGGTCAACAGGAAACAGGGCAGGCCGGGCCGCGCGGCCCTGATCGCCCGCAGGCATTCGACACCGTTCATGTCCGGCAAGCCAATATCGATCAGCGCAACGTCGAACTCCGTGTTCTCGACCAACGATTTCGCCGCGCCCCCGCTATGGGCCATCGCCGACTCATGGCCTTCGAGTTCGAAAATCTCCATCAGGCCGTCTGCGAAATCCTCGTCGTCGTCGACGATCAGAATTTTAAGACTCATCCGTGTTTCCTTCCAGCGATTCCGTATCGTGGGGCAACCACAAACGCACAAGGGTGCCCTGGCCGGGTTCGCTCTCTATTTCGATGCCCCCGCCATGTTCTTCAAGGATACGTTGCACTGTCGGCAGCCCCAGTCCAGTGCCAAAACTTTTCGTGCTGAACAGAGGCTCCATGACCTGGTCGAGGCAATCGGCGGGAATGCCCGGCCCGTTATCGCGAATTTCGCAAACCAGCCGGTTGCCGCTGGTTCGGCTGGAAATTTCCACCCGGCCCGTCGGCGGGTTGCTGTCGCGGTGTTTATCGGCAACAGCCTGACAGGCGTTATCGACGACATTGATGATTGCGCGGCGCAAATCGTCGCGGTCGATCGATATCGTCCCGTCGCCGGCGCCCTGATTTATGGAAATCGATACATCGTCGGGAATATCTTGCTCCTCGACCACGGCGGAAAGCCATTCATCGAACCCTGTCGGTTCCCGCTGGAGGCCTTTCGCGCGGGCGAAATCCAGTAATTCGGTTATGATCCGGTCGCTGCGGGCGATCCCGCGCTCGGCCCGGGACAGAGATCGCTCCAGGTCGATTCCGGCATCGTGGCTTAATCGGCGGGCCACGGCGATCGAGGTTGCGACGGCGCCCAGAGGATTTCGCAGCTCATGCGCGACGGTGCCGGTCAATTGCCCCATGGCGGCCAGCCGCTCCTTGCGCAGGAGCCCCGCCTCCAGGCGTTTGCGCTCGGTAATATCCTGGCCCAGCGAGAACCATCCGCGGGTATGGCCGTTCTCGTCGCGGTCGGCGATCCATCGCTGGTCGACGGTGCGGGTAACGTTGTCCGGATACAGCAGCGTTTCCTCGAGACGGACGTCCTGGCCGGCAAGCACGGTTTCAATCCTTGGGCGCAGCTTCTCGTATGAAGCAGGCGCGAGTATCTCCGATACCCGCCGGCCGATGATTTCGGATGCCGGACGCCCATACCACTCTTCCGCGACCCGGTTGGCGAAGCGGTAGCGCAGGTCTTTGTCAACATGGATGATAAAGGCCGGCAGATTGTCGACGACAGCCTTGAGCCATGCTTCGCTATCCCGCAACCTGCTTTCCGCAGCCTTGCGTTCCGTGATGTTCTGGACCAACCCAAAACAGCCGCGAATCTCGCCGTCCCGCGAAACATCCGGAATATAGGCAATATCAACGTCACGAAACGAGCCGTCCGGATAAAACATCCGCTCCTCGAACCGGACCCGCTCACCCGTTAGCGCCCGTTTGATCCAGGGTTCGACCTTGGCATTGCTTTCGGCGCCGAGTATCTCGGCGATCGTCTTGCCGACGATATCGCCAGCTGGATAACCGTACCATTCCTCGCCGGCCTTGTTTATGAATTCGAACCGGCCCTCTTTGTCGAATTGGGTGATAAGGACGGGCAGGTTATCGGTGATGGTGCTTAGCTGGCGTTCGTTCTTTTGCAGCGCCTCGGCGGATTCTTGCCGCTCGGTCAGGTCCTGGGCCAGGGCGAACCAGCCCTGCACCTCCCCACCGAGGGTCTTGTCAGGGGCAAACGTGATCTCGATATTGCGCGTCTTGCCATCGGGATATTCCATCGGCCCGGCAAAGATCGCGTTTTCTCCCCGCAGCACGGCTTCGACACTGGGGCGGATGGCTTCGGTGGTTTTCCGGGGAAAGAGGTCCGGTATCGTTTTGCCGATAATTTCGCTGGCCGGCATGCCATACCAGTTGGCGCCTTCTCGATTAATGAACCGGTACCGCCAATCCCTGTCGAACCGTCCCATCAAAACAGGCAGGTTGTCGGCGATGGTTTCCAACTCTTCCTCACGCTCCAGCAAGGCCTTTTCCGCCTTCTTTCGCGCAGTTATATCCATGGCGATAAGGCCGAGTCCGGCGGTCATCGATCGATCCGCCGGAGCCAGCGGAAAGCGGATGGAATGATAGTCGTGGACAGTGCCGTCGGGATGGGGCGCCGGCTCTTCCGACTCGACGATCTGGCCGCCCTCGAGTACGGCCCGGTCCATGGCGGCGAAAACATCGGCAACTTGAGCGGGCAAAATCTCGTGACTATAGCGGCCGGTGACCTCTTCGTTGGTCCGGCCGTGATTTTGCTCCCAGGCCCGGTTAGCCCGCAGATACCGCCCTTCGACGTCCTTGAAGACGATTTCGAAGGGCGCGGCCTGCATCAGCGAGTTGAATAGCTCCTGGGCGTCCGCCAGTTCCCGCGCGACCCGTTTCCGCTCGGTTATGTCCTGGGCCAGGGCGAACCAGCCCTGCACCGTATCGTCGGCCGCCCGATCGGGCACGAAAGTTATCTCGACCTCGCGGATTTTACCGTCTGGATAGGCAACGCCGCCGGAATAGCTTGCCGGGCGGCCGGACAGGACCGTCTCGATATGCGACCGGATTGCCTCGCATGTTTCGTGGCCAAATAATTCGGATATGGATTTGCCGATGATTTGGGCCGCGGGCAACCCATACCAGCTTGCCCCTTCCCTGTTGATGAACCGGTATCGCCAATCGCGGTCGTGCCGGCTTATCAGAAACGGAAGGTTGTCCGTTATGGCGCGGAGTTGCTGTTCATTTTCCCCAAGAGCAATTTCAGCCAGCTTGCGTTCCGTAATATCCGTCGAAATCAGGCCCAGCCCCTTGACTTCGCCTTCGCTGTCCAGTGTCGGAAAGCTGGTCGTCAGATAATACTCGTCGTGCCCGCCAGGCTGCTCAAGCCTTTCCTCGCGAACAACCTTGCGGCCCTGTTTCAGCACCACCGAATCGCAGGCCTCATACGCCTCGGCGAGATTGTCGGGCATGAACTCGGACGGTGTTTTTCCGACAACCTCGTCCCGCGTCATGCCAAATCGGCGCTGCCACTCGCGGCTGGTTTCCAGATAGCGCCCGTCGCCATCCTTCAGGACAATGCCGAAGGGCGCATGTTCCAGCACGGCCTGGAAAAGATCCCGGGCCTCGCGGAGTTCCTGCTCAATTTTCCTGCGTTCCGTGATGTCGCTTGTCGCGCCGCGATATCCCAGAAACCCGCCGCTCTCGTCGAAACGCGGCTCGCCGCTGGTGGAAAGATGCGCGATCGCGCCGCTGGCGGCCTTTACGGAATACTCGAACCCCCAGAAAGGCCTGCGCGCGTCGAGATCGGCAAGATGCCGAACCCATTTCCCGTCCTGCCGGTCGACGGCGATATCCATGCGCTGCCGCCCCGCGAGGTCCGACAGGGTCAACCCGGTGGTGGCCGTTCCTTCATTGGATACGTAGGTGAAGCGATGGTCCGGGTCGGTTTCCCAGAACCATTCGGATGAGGGTTCGGGTTGCGGCTCGTTTTCGGGAGCCAATCCCCTTGGCGCGCCGGCATCTTTTTTCTTTCTCACTTCCCTCGCCTCTCGCCCGGCCACGCAGAATCTATTATATCGGTCTGCATATTGCGATTCTACCCCGAAATTGAGGGTGGCTACGCAAATTTCGCGCCAAGTTTCGTAATCTTGTGTGGATATTAATGGGTAGGGCCCTTGGTCGCGCCATTCCGGTGGATGAATTGCAGAGATAGTCCGCGCGTCAACCGGCAGTGGCTTTTTCGCGCGCTACTGTCCAACCGGCAGCCACAAGGTGGCCTGCACGCCCTTGCCTTCGTTGCTTTCTATCTCGATGCCGCCGCCATGTTCTTCCATGATGCGCTTGACCGTCGGCAATCCCAGGCCGGTGCCGAAGCTTTTAGTGCTGAACAGCGGCTCCATGATGTGGGGCAGGGTATCGGCGGGAATGCCCGGCCCGTTGTCGGCGACGACAATTTCCGCGCGCGCGCCCTCGATCCGGGTCGATACGGCAAGAATATGCGAATCGTCGTTATCATCCTCGATGGAGGCCATGCTGTCGCGGGCGTTGTCGAGCAGATTGATTACAGCGCGACGGAGTTCGTCGCGGTCTATCGCCGGCTCCACGCCCGCGCATTGCAACTCGCGTGAGAGGCTCACCCCTGCCGACATCTCATATTCGTCGAGCAGTTCCGCCAGCCAGTTGTCCAGGCTGGTGGATTGTGGCTGGAGGCCCCTGGCGCGGGCGAAATCGAGCAGTTCGGTAATGATCGCCTCACAGCGCCGCATTGCGCGGCCGGCGCGATCGAGGGCGCGCTCCAGACCCAGTTCTGAATCGACTGTTTTTTGCCTGATCACGCCCAGGGATATCGCGACGGCGCCAAGCGGGTTGCGCAATTCGTGGGCAACCGTTCCGGTAAGCTGCCCCATCGCGGCGAGCCGTTCCTTGCGAAGCAACTCGGCCTCGAGATTTTTGCGATCACTCACATCCTGGACCAGGGCAAAACAGCCCAGCACTTCGCCATCGGCGGCGCGGTCCGGAATATAGGCGATCTCGACATCGCGGGTGACGCCATCGGGGTATGCCAGTTGCTGCTCGAACCGGATGGTTTCGCCCGACAGTCCGGTCTCGATCGCCCACCGGACAGTTTCATAGGCCTTCTCGCCAAACACTTCGGGAATCGTTTTGCCGACGATTTCAGAAGCCGGCCGGCTATACCACTGCTCTGCGGGCCGGTTCGCGAATCGGTATCTCATGTCCCGGTCCCACCGAACGATCAGCACGGGCAGGTTGTCGGTGATGGTGCGAAGCTGTTCCTCTCTTTTACGCAGGGCCCGTTCGGTAAGCCTGCGCCCGGTTATGTCGGCCGATATCAAGCCCAGACCTTCGGCTTGGCCATCGCTCCCCGGTATCGGGAATCTGACTGAAAAGAAATCGTGAACCGTACCGTCGGGATGCGCTGCCTTGTCTTCGGACTCTATCGTCTTCCCCCACCTCAACACTTCCGCGTCCCGGGCGGTAAGAGGCACGGTATATTCATCGGGGATAACTTCACGAACCGTTTTGCCTTTAGCTTCTTTATTGGAGTAGCCGTACAGGCGTTCCCAGGTCTTGTTGACCTGCACATAGCGTCCCTCGGCGTCCTTCAGGATGATCTCGAACGGCGCGTTGTCCATAACGGCGCGAAATAGTTTTCCGGCTTCCCGCAGCGACGCCTCCGTCCGCTTCGCGCGGCGGGCCAGCATATATTGGCCCGCCGCGATCAGCGACAGAATCACTATTCCTGTTACAAGCAGCGGAACGGACAATTTTCTTCTCCCCGGCCCGTTGGCAACCCAAAAAAGAACGGCCCCCGCTCTGGGTAGCGCGGGGGCCGGGCGGTTACGTCACGACTTGATGGAACAGATATCAATCCAGTCGGTTGGTTTCCCATTTACCGTCGGCGCCCACGGTATTGACGCTGTAGACACCGCCGACATCGCCGTTGGCGTCGAAGTCGACATTGCCCGAGGCGCCTTCGTAATTGATGTCCTTGCCGGCCGCGATCAGCGCCTTGGCTTTCTTCCATTCGCCCGGCCGAATCACTTCACCCGGAGCGCCGGCAACGGATCGCAGCGCCGCGCCGATCTTGCCGCGGTCTGCGGCGCCCGCCTTTTCGATCGCCAGCGCCATCAGGAAGGATGCGTCATAACCATGCGCCACGTAAGGCGCCTGGGGATTGCCGCCGGTCGCCGAGAACGCGGCGGCGAAGGTCTTATAGGACGCGTCGTCATAATCCGACGCGGACTGGGTGATCGAGATGTTGCCGCGCAGATTATCGGCGCCGATCTGGTCGATCACGGACTGGTCGAACATGCCGTCGGCGGCATAGAACTTGCCGAAAAGACCGTTCTCCAGGCTGTTGCGGATGATCGCGATGCCGCTGGAACCGTAATAAGCGAAGATTACCAAAGCCTCGCCGCCGCCCTTGGACAGCGTCGCCAGTTCCGACCGGTAGGAGGGCTTGTCGGGCTCATGCGCCTGCTTGCCGGTGATGGTGCCGCCCATGGCCGCGAATTCGGCGGCGAACACGGCGGCGATGCCGGCGTTATAATCATCGTTGGCGTAGGTCATGGCGACCTTGGTGATACCCGAGCCCTTGACCAGCGCGGCAAGCGCCTTGCCCTGATAGGCATCGGACGGGGCCACGCGGAATACCAGGTCGTTGTCCTTGAGGTCGGTAATCGAAGGCGCCGTCGCCGAGTCGGAGACGTTTACCACGCCGGCCGGGATGGTGACCGACTGAACCATGCCGTTGGTGGCGCCGGAACAGCTGGCGCCGACCACGGCGACGACCTGTTCGACATTGACGATCTTGTTGCCCGCGTCAACGCCGGCTTTCGGATCGCAGGCCGAGTCGCCGAGGACCAGCTTGTAGGTGTCGCCACCCAAGAGGCCACCCTGATCGTTGACATCCTTGGCGGCGAGGTTCCGCCCGTCGACAATGGCGGCGACCAGTTCGGCGATGGGGCCGGTTACGCCGCCGATCGAGCCTACCTTGATCTCGCCGGCCTGGACGGCCGGCGCGACGAGCGCGATGGCCGCCGCGGCAAGCATCGTTTTGTTTATGAATCTCATTGGATTTACTCCCTGTTGACGAAAATTCCCAACTCCGTGGGATACGATAGGTTCATCTTGCCCGGCAATGACGGAAAGTCAACAGGCCGCCGCAAGGATATATTCAGCCGCCCGATTGGCCTGATTTTTCCACGGCCTTCGTGGGCGAAGTCGGCCGCTGTTCCGGCAGGATTCCATGGGGGAATTTCTGCAGCACGATCTGCAGCACCAGGCCGATCAGGAAGATCCGGATATAGGCGGTGCGAATCGACCAAGCGTCGGGCAGGTAGCCGGTCAGAATCTCGGTTGCCGACCAGACGGTCCACATCAGAAAGGCGCCGAGGATCGCACCCTTGTTGTTGGCGCTGCCGCCGACCACCAGCATCACCCAGACCAGGAAGGTCGCGGTCAGCGGGTCGCTCGCGTTGGGTCCGATAAATTTCAGGTAGTGCGCGGTATAGGCCCCGGCCAGCGCCATCAGCATGCAGCCGAAGACAAATCCTTCCATGCGAAATTTCGCGACGTTTTTGCCGGCCGCGCGGGCCGCCGGCTCGTTCTCGCGAATCGCCGTCATAACCCGGCCCCAAGGTGATTTCCGGGCGGTTTCCAGGGCCAGATAAATCACCAGCACGGTGATCAGAACCATCGCCAGGAAGGCCAGGGCGTTCCAGGGCTCGGGCAGTGTCTCGAAGGGTTTGGGCACCATCGAGACGCCCCGGGGGCCGTTGGTGGCCCAGGTCTCGTTCTTCAGGATCAGGCGGAAGATCTCGGCGATGCCGATGGTGGCGATCGCCAGATAGTCGCTGCGCAGCCTGAGACAGATCTTGCCGACGCCCCAGGCCAGGATGCCGGCGACAATCATTGCGGCGGCAAAAGCGGCCGGGTAGGGCATTTCGTAGCCGCCGAGATGCCGCGCCGTCGGCGCCGTTGTCAGGATTGCGCTGACATAGGCGCCAATGGCGTAGAACCCGGCGATGCCGGCGTTGAACAACCCGGTGAAACCCCACTGAATATTCAGTCCCAGCGCCAGAATCGCATAAATCCCGCCCATGGTGAGCAGGGAAATGACATAGAGGAAGATGCCATAGGTTTGATCCATCTCAGTACACCTTCCCCCGGAACAGCCCGCTGGGCCGCCAGATCAGCATGGCGACCATGATCGCGAAGGCCACGCCCGCCTTGTAGCCGGGGTTCAGCAGCGGCTCGGTTCCGATCCACGGGTAGGAGGACAGCTCCTCGGCCATCCCGATCACCAGACCACCCGCCACCGCCCCGTAGGGCCGGCCGATACCGCCCAGGATGGTCGCGGCGAAGACCGGCAACAGCAGCTTGAAACCCATCATGGTCTGGACATGGGTATCGAGCGCCAGCAGCACGCCGGCGGCCGCGGCCAGCGCGGCGCCGATGATCCAGGTTGCCCGGACCACCGCCTCGGTATTGATGCCGGTCAGCCGCGCCAGTTCAGGCGAGTCAGACATCGCCCGCATGGCCTTGCCGATCTTCGTATAGGCCAGCAGATAATGGACGGCGAACATCAGCACCGTGGCGGCGGCGATAATAATGACATGCTTGGGCGAAATGCGCAGCCAGTCGAACAGCACAACCGGCATCTGGATGCCGGGCATGATGGTCTTGATCTGCACGCCCCATATCAACTGCACGACCGATCGCACCATCAGCATCATGCCGAAGGACGCGATCACCAGGATGATCGTGGGGCTGGCCCGGAAGGGTTTGTAGAAACCCCGGTCGATGCCCAGTGCGACCAGCACCGTCAGCACCATCGCGATCGGCAGCACCGCGATGGGATGCCAGCCGGTGATCTGCACCAGCGACCAGGCGAAATAGGCCCCCAGCGTCATGGTTTCGCCGTGGGCGAAATTGGCGAAGCGCAGAATGCCGAAGGTCAGCGTCAGGCCGATCGCGCCCAGCGCATAAATGCTGCCCAGGACCAGGCCGGGGATCAGGTAGAAATTGACGAGGTCGCCGAAGATGTCGATCATGCCGCGCCGCCCCCCCCCTCGGCCCCGTTCGCGGGGCCGGCCAGGAACATGGCCGCGACTTGCCTGTCATCCAGCAACTCCTGGCCCGTACCGGTGAATTTGTTGCGGCCATCGACCAGCACATAACCGCGGTCGGCTATTTTCAGCGCCTGCTTGGCGTTCTGTTCGACCATCAGGATCGGCGTGCCGGCGGCGTGCACGGTCTTGACGATGGAGAATATCTCGCCGCGAAATTTCGGCGACAGCCCGGCAGTGGGCTCGTCGAGCAGCAGGATTTTCGGTTCCAGCATCAACGCCTTGCCCATCGCCACCATCTGGCGCTGGCCGCCCGACAGCGTGCCGGCCGCCTGACGGCGGCGTTCTTTCAAGGGCGGGAACAGCTCGTAAATTTCATGCAGGCGCGGGGTGAAATCGTCCTCGCGCACGAAGGCGCCCATTTCAAGATTTTCCTCGACGCTGAGGCTGGGAAAGATATTGGCGGTCTGCGGCACATAGCACACGCCCTTGCGCGCGACCTTTTCAGGCGGGGTGTTGGTGATGTCCTCGCCATCCAGGAATACCTGACCGCCGGTCAGGTTCAACAACCCGAACACCGCCTTGATGGCCGTCGACTTGCCGGCGCCGTTGGGGCCGATGATGACGACGATCTCGCCGGCGTCGACGGTGATCGAAACACCATGCAGGATTTGCGTGTCGCCGTACCCGCCCACAACGTCTTTCAGCTCCAGGGTTGGCATTAATCGTCCTCCCCGCCGCCCAGATAGGCGTCCAGTACGTCCGGGTTGCGCCGCACGTCTTCCATTTTGCCCTGGGTCAGCACGGTTCCCTCGGCCAGCACGATGACCGGGTCGCAGAGGCTGGAAATCAGATCCATGTCATGTTCGATCAGGCAGAATGTATAACCA
>JADFVY010000018.1 GCA_015222795.1 Pseudomonadota bacterium
AACCCACGGTCGGGCTGGACCGCGACGCCATTGGCCTGCTGGAGGGGCTGGTCGCGACACACCGCGCGGACGGCGGCCTTGCCGTGTTGGCAACCCATCAACCGGTTAACCTGGGCGGCACCGAGACCAGGCTGGACCTATCCACCTATGTGGCCAACCGTCAGATTTTCGACGATGCAGAGGGCGCGCAATGATACATATTTTCCGCCACCTCGTCATGCGCGAACTCCGGCTGGCGCTGCGCCAGGGCACCGACGTCGCCATGGTGGTTTCGTTCTTTGTGATTACCGTGACGCTGTTCCCGCTGGGCGTGGGGCCGGAGCCCAACATACTGGCGCGCATCGCCGCCGGCGTCGTTTGGGTAACGGCGCTGCTGGCGGTGATGTTGTCGCTGGAGCGTATGTTCCAGTCGGATTACGACGATGGGTCGATCGATCTGCTGCTGTTGACCCCGGCGCCGCTGGAACTGGTGGTGCTGGCCAAGATCGTGGCGCACTGGCTATTGACCGGCTTCCCGCTGATCGTCACCGCGCCGGTGCTGGCCGCCCTGATGAACATGCCGGCCGAGGGCTATCTGGTATTGATCGCGACGATGGCGCTTGCCACGCCAACGCTCAGCCTGGTCGGCGCCGTGGGGGCCGCGCTCACGCTGGGCGCGCGCCGGGGTGGCGTGCTGATCTCGCTACTGGTCTTGCCGCTTTATATACCGGTGCTGATTTTTGCGGTAGCGGCGGTCGATGCCGCTATCCTGGATTTAAGCACGAAGCCGCATTTGCTGATTCTCGGCGCCATGCCCGCAGCCGCCCTGCCGCTTGCCCCATGGGCGGCGGCGGCGGCGTTGCGGCATAGTCTGCGGTAAAAGTGCGCGGGATCTATTCCAATCCGCAAAAAATTGCGCTGGATCAAGGATATGTGTCTCTGACTCGATAATCTTGGACCCAGCACTTAAGGCGCACTATATAAGGGCACGACAATGATGCACCGATTTGCCAATCCAACCCGCTTTATGCGTGTTGCCAATGCGATCTTGCCATGGGCGGCGGGGTTGACGCTGCTGTTTTTGGGGCTGGGATTATATCAGGCTCTGTTCGCCTCGCCCGCCGACTACCAGCAGGGCGAGACCGTGCGGATCATGTATGTCCACGTGCCCTCTGCCTACATGGCGATGATGATCTACGCCAGCATGGCGGTGGCCAGCGTTACCTCACTGGTCTGGAAACATCCCCTGGCCGACATGATCGCGCGGGCCAGCGCGCCGATCGGCGCCGTATTCACCTTCCTTTGCCTGCTATCCGGTTCGCTGTGGGGCCAGCCGATGTGGGGAACCTGGTGGGTGTGGGACGCGCGGCTGACCTCTGTGCTGATCCTGTTCTTCCTGTATCTTGGTTATATCGCGTTGGTGAACGCCTTCGACGACCCGGCGCGCGGCGCCAAACCGGCCGCGATTCTGGCGCTGGTCGGGGCGGTGAACCTGCCGGTCATCAAGTTTTCGGTGGACTGGTGGAACACGCTGCATCAACCGGCCAGCTTTGTGACGATGGAAGGTCCGAAAGTCGATCCCGCGATGCTGACGCCGCTCTTGTATATGGCTGTCGGGTTTACCTTATTCTATGTCAGCGTTGGCATCCTGCGCCTGAGGGCGGAAATAGCCGGCGCGCGTATCCGCAATCTGCAACTGGGGTTGACCCATGGATAATTTTTTCGCGATGGGCGGATATGGCGCCTTTATCTGGCCGGCCTACGGGGCCGCGGCCGTGTTGATGATGGGCCTGCTGGTTCTGTCATGGAAGAGTATGCGCCAGCGCGAGGCGCTGGTGGAGACGCTGCGCGCCAGCCGGCGCAAAGAGCAAACGGAAGTGACGGAGACGGTATCTTGACCAGCGAAACCACGCCACCGAAACCAAGGACCAGTCGCGCCGCAACCCGCAAGACGCGGCGGCTTTATATCGTGCTGGCCGGGATGTCGATGCTGGGTCTCGCCGTCGGGCTTTCGCTGTTCGCCATGAGGGACAGCCTGGTGTTTTTCTATACTCCCAGCGACATCGTGGGCAAGGACATGAATCCCGGCCAGCGGGTGCGTTTGGGTGGACTGGTTGCCAACGGCAGTGTGATTAGAAATGGTGCTGAAATAATCTTTATTGTCACCGATATGACTGCCGAGCTAACCGTCACCTACACCGGAATTCTACCCGATCTGTTCCGCGAGGGGCAGGGCGTCGTGGCCGAAGGCAGCATGCTGCCGGATGGCCGGCTTGAAGCCACCTCGGTTCTGGCCAAACATGACGAAAACTACATGCCCAAGGAAGTCGCCGACAAGCTGAAGGAATCCGGCCGCTGGCAGGAAGGCGGCGCGCAATGATCGCCGAACTCGGTCATTTCGCCCTGGTGCTCGCCCTCATGGTGGCGCTGGTGCAGAGCATAGTGCCCATGGTCGGCGCGGCCCGCGGAGATGCGCGCCTGATGGCGGTGGCGGGACCGGCGGCCGCAGCGCAACTGGCGCTGATACTGGTGGCTTTCGGTGCGCTGACCTATGCCTACGTGGTCAGCGATTTCAGCGTCTACAACGTGGTCTCCAACTCGCATTCGCTGAAGCCCATGCTCTACAAGATCAGCGGCGTTTGGGGCAATCACGAGGGCTCGTTGCTGTTGTGGGTGCTGATCCTGACGCTTTACGGCGCGATGGTGGCGATGTTTGGCCGCAACCTGCCTCCGGCGTTGAAGGCGCGCGTGCTGGCGGTGCAGGCGATCGTCGCGGTCGGCTTCCTGGCTTTCCTGTTGCTGACCTCCAACCCATTCGAGCGTATTTTTCCGGCCCCGGCAGATGGCAACGATTTGAACCCGCTGCTGCAGGACCCTGGTCTCGCCTTCCACCCGCCGATGCTCTATGCGGGCTATGTCGGCCTGTCGACCGCCTTCAGCTTCGCCGTCGCCGCCCTGATCGAGGGCAAGGTGGACGCCGCCTGGGCGCGCTGGGTGCGGCCCTGGACACTGGTGGCCTGGGCGTTCCTGACCGCCGGTATCGTGCTGGGCAGCTGGTGGGCCTATTACGAGCTGGGCTGGGGTGGCTTCTGGTTCTGGGACCCGGTCGAGAACGCGTCTTTCATGCCTTGGCTGATCGCCACCGCGCTATTGCATTCAGCTATCGTGGTGGAAAAGCGCGACACGCTGAAGGCCTGGACCATACTACTGGCCATCATCGGTTTCTCGCTCAGCCTGATCGGTACTTTCCTGGTGCGTTCCGGCGTGCTGACCTCGGTTCATGCCTTCGCCACCGACCCGGAACGCGGCCTGTTCATCCTGCTGCTGCTTGTCGTGGCTATCGGCGGCAGCCTGACGCTGTTCGCCTGGCGCGCGCCGGCGATGAAGGGGGGCGGCATGTTCCGTCCGATCAGCCGCGAAGGCGGACTGGTCGTGAACAATCTGCTGCTGTCCGTGGCCGCCGCCACGGTGCTGCTCGGAACGCTGTTCCCGCTGTTCATGGACGTAATGGAGTGGAACAAGGTCTCCGTCGGCGCGCCTTTCTTCAATTTCATCTTTTCCATATTGTTCGTGCCAATGTTGATCGTTGCGGGCATCGGACCGTTGCTCGCCTGGAAACGCGGCGATCTCATCGGCGCCTTGAAGCGACTCAAGTTAGCGGTTGTTGTCGCGGTATTTGTCGCCGCGGTCTCCGCCTGGTTGATTGGCGACTCCACCCTGTTCGGTTTATTGGGCGTCGGCGTGGCGGCATGGTTTGGCGCGGCAACCATTATTGAATTTGCCGAACGGATCAAGCTTGGCCGGATACCGCTTGGCGACAGCCTGCAACGCGCCATTGGCCTGCCTCGTTCGGCCTGGGGCATGACGGCGGCCCATTTCGGCATGGCTGTGGCTATCGCCGGAGTCGTCGGCGCCTCGCTGTGGCGCACCGAGGCGATCCAGGAGATGGCGCCGGGCGACAGCGTCGAAGTCGCCGGCTACGAGTTCACCCTCGACAAGGTGGAGAATTTGCGTGGCCCCAACTATTTCATCGAACGCGGTACCTTCACGGTGCGCCGGGACGGCGAGATCTATGCCGTGATGGAGCCGGAGAAGCGCCGCTTTTTCGTGCAGCAGCGCGAGACAACCGAGGCCGCCATCCACACCACCTTCGTGAAGGATCTGTATGCCGTGCTGGGCGACGAGGCCGACGGCGTCTGGGTCACGCGCATCTATCACAGTCCGCTGGTGCCCTGGATGTGGATGGGGACCCTGTTAATGGTCCTGGGCGGCATTCTGTCGCTGAGCGACCGCCGGCTGCGCGTCGGCGCGCCGAAGCGCCATGCCGCGCCATCCACGGCCCAACTGGCGGGAGCCGAATAACCCATGACCTCACGGCATTTTCTGTATCTCCTGCCCCTGCTGGTTTTTCTAGGGCTGTCGGTCTATTTCGCCATCGGCCTGGGCAAGGACCCGAGTAAACTCCCCTCGGCGCTGCTCGACAAGCCGGTGCCACAGTTCGACCTGCCGCCCCTGCTGGAGGATCTCCCCGGCCTGGCCACGGCGGACTTTGGTGGCGAGGTCGTGATGGTCAATGTCTTCGCTTCCTGGTGTATCCCCTGCCGCCTCGAGCATCCGCTGATCACCAGATTGGCCGATGACGGTATTCTTCCCGTTTTTGGAATCAACTATAAAGACGAGAAGGCGGACGCCACGGCCTGGCTTAAAGAGCTCGGCAATTCCTATACGCGCATCGGGTGGGACCTGTCGGGCCGGGTCGGTATCGACTGGGGCGTCTATGGCGTGCCGGAGACCTACATCATCGGTAAGCAGGGCCGCATTCGCTACAAGTATGTTGGGCCGATCTTCAGGGAAATGCTGGACGAGACGCTCTTACCGATCATCAGGGAGCTTCAAGCCGAATGACATTCTGGATAATCGCCGCCTTAATGACGGTCGGCGCCATTGCCGCGCTGTCCCTGCCCCTTTTGCGCAATCAGACGGGCGGCGTGTTTGCGGCCGAGTACGACCTGGAAGTCTACCGTGATCAGTTGGCCGAGCTGGAACGCGACCAGGGCCGCGGCGTCATCACCGATGAAGAGATGGAAGCAGCTCGCACCGAAATTTCCCGGCGCATCCTGGCGGCCGATGCCCGTATGCAGACGCAGACGGCGGGTGGAACGGCGGGTGGAACGGCGGGCATGCGGACCCTCGCGGGCGCGCTGGTCATTGCCTTGTCGGCCGGCGCGGTGCTGCTCTACCTGGAGCTCGGCTCGCCGGGGACACCGGACTTGCCGCTGGCCCAGCGCACCAATTTGCCGGTTCCGGGCGAGGAAGATCAACGAATCAGTAAACAGATTGCCGAACTGACGCGCGACGCGGAAGCGAATCCGGGCGACGCCGACGCCTGGTTGCGGTTGGCCGAGGCCTACAGGAACGGCGAGATGTTCGGCGATTCCGTGGCCGCCTATCGCAAGGCCCTGGGCCTTGGGCCGGTGGCCGCCGAAATTAACGGCGACTTTGCCGAGACGCTGGTTATGGCGGCGCAGGGGACGGTCACGCCGGAAGCCCGTACCATTTTCGAGGCTGTTCTGACGACCTTCGCTGGCGATCCGAGGCCGCAATTTTACCTGGCTCTGGGCGACTATCAGGCAGGCAAAACGCGCGAGGCGCTGGACCGGTGGGCGGCGATGATTGCCTCATCGCCGGCGGACGCGCCGTGGCAGGGCGTTGTGCGCGATCACCTGGCCCAGGCGGCGGAGGACCTTGGCCTGGATGTCGCCGAGGTCACGCCGGAGCCACTGCCGGCGAGTGGCGGCGCGGCGGAACTGACGCCCGAACAGCGCGCCGAGGTCGAGGCAATGTCCCCGGCCGAGCGCGACGCGATGATTCGCGAGATGGTGGAAGGATTGGACACGAAGCTTCGGGAAGATCCGATGAACCTGGAGGGCTGGGAGCGGCTGATCCGCGCCCGCATGGTGCTGGGCGACCGCGATGAGGCACAGGATGCCTTGAACCGGGCGCTGGAGACCTTCGCGAAGGCGCCCTTCCCGACGAGGACATTGGTGGAACTTGCCGCCGAGTTGCAACTCGCCACGCCCGAGGGCGTCGTCGAGGCTCCCGACGTGGGCGCGATGGTGGACGGACTGGCGGCGCGGCTGAAGGATAACCCGGACGATTTGCAAGGCTGGATGATGTTGGCGCGGTCGTACACCGTGCTGGGCGAGGCGGAAAAGGCGCGCGACGCCATGAGTAACGCGGTTCGGCTGGATCCGGACAATCCCGACGTGCTGGCTCTGCACGCCCGGGCGATTCGCGGCGCCAATGGCGGCGCGGACAACGAAGAGACCACCGCCATCCTGCGGCGGATCCTGGAGTTGGCGCCCGACAATGCCGAGGCGCTGTGGTTCCTTGGCAATGCCGAGGCCGATGCCGGCAACAAGGCCAAGGCCCGTGAATTGCTGGAACGCCTGTTGGCCCAACTCCCCGACGAAAGCCCCGACAGGGATATACTCCGCCAGCGGATAGACCAACTGGGCGGTTAGACCACTAGTGGTCTATATCCTCGTCTTCCGCGATCGCAATGATTGCGGGTTCCTCGATCTTTGGAAACGGCCTTCCTCCCGGCAAGCTGTCGAGGATCGGGCCGAACCTGGCGATGCCGAAGATATGGTCCGAAACCTCCCCGTCCGACGATAGAGGCAGCAGTATCCTCCCGACACGCCTGCGATCGCGCGTGGGGATCAAGGCCGGGCCCGCGTAATAGACAGGCCGTTGGTCGTCCACGCAACGTGCAAAGAGCTTGAGTCGGCTTTTGCGGGAATGGTCTGGCAGGATGTCATCCAGGTACAGACCCGTCTCGTCGCGCTGGAATATCTTGACGATTTCCGTTCCCATTAAAACGCAGCGTAACCTGCCGTCAGCTTCCCGGCGGTACATGAACAGATGCGGCAGATGTCGCGGATCGATGCCGGCGGGCCCGATATCCTTGCGCAACGGAACCGTCCGGCCGGACCGTTTTGCCAGCCAATAGAGAAAAACTTCCCTGAGTTCCGGTTCCCTGATTTCGTCTAGAAAAGCCACCGTCTGCCCGTTTGCCAAGTTTCAACCGTTGGAGGAATTTATAGACGGCAAATCGTGACGATTACGTTAAAGCGGGCTTTCGACAGACGGCGACTCGACATCAAAGTCAAAATTCGACCCCATGCAAAGACGTTTTCTGCGGTTTTCAGAGTGATGAAATGGAAGATATCGCTTCATTCCCAGGTCAGGACCGGGTAAATCATAAAGCACGTTATACGTGTTAAGCCTTCGAACTTTCAGCGCGGAGTTCTCTCCCGGCCCGCACGACGACAGCCAGGGGGTTGAAGCCGATGCGGTAGGCCAGTTCGGCGGGTTCGGCGATGTCCCAGACGCAGAAATCAGCCACCTTGCCCTCGATCAACGTTCCATGGGTCGCCTGCATGCCCAGCGCCTTCGCGGCGTTGCGCGTTACCCCGGCCACCGCCTCCTCGGGCGTCATTCGAAACAGCGTACAGGCCATGTTGACCATCAGAAGGATCGAGGTCGCGGGCGACGAGCCGGGATTGCTGTCGGTGGAGATGGCGATCGGCACGTCGTGACGCCGGCAGAGGTCAATGGGCGGCTGCTTTGTTTCGCGCAGCGTATAGAAGGCGCCGGGCAGCAATACGGCGACCGTTCCCGCCGCTGCCATGGCCGCCACCCCGGCCTCCCCCGTATATTCAAGATGGTCCGCCGACAGCGCGCCATAACGGGCCGCCAGCGCCGCGCCGCCGAGGTCTGAAAGCTGGTCGGCATGCAGTTTCACCGGCAGCCCCAATTCGCCCGCGCGCTGGAAAATCCGTTCGGTCTGGGCCGGCGAGAAGGCAATCGACTCGCAGAAGGCGTCCACCGCGTCGGCCAGCCCCGCTTCGGCCGCGGCCGGCATGGATTGGGAACAGACGAAATCGATATAATCGTCGGCCCGTCCCTCGAATTCGGCAGGTGTTGCATGGGCGCCGAGGAATGACGTTCGAACGGTGACGCCGGATTGATCGCCGAGCCGCCGCGCGACACGCAATTGCTTCAACTCGGTCTCCAGATCCAGCCCGTAGCCGGATTTGATTTCGATCGTCGTGACGCCCTCGGCCGTCAGCGCGGCCAGCCGTTTTGCCGCCAAAGCCAGCAAAGTCGCCTCGTCCGCCGCCCGCGTAGCCTTGACCGTCGAGACGATCCCGCCACCGGCCCGCGCTACCTCGGCATAACTGGCGCCTTCCAGCCGCATCTCGAACTCGCGCGCCCGGTCGCCGCCATAAACCAGGTGAGTGTGGCAGTCGATCAGGCCGGGCGTAATCCACCGGCCGGTGAAATCGCGAACATCGCGGGCCAGGGTCTCGGGCGGGCCGGCAAGGTCGGCGCGCGGGCCAATCCAGGCGATGCGTCCGTCCTTGACGCCCAGCGCGGCATCGCGGATGGCGCCCCAGGGTCCGGCCTCGGCCTCCATGCTGGCGATATTGCCGCCAATCCATATGACATCCAACATTATGCGTGCCCTTTTCGAAAAACCGCATTATCGTTATGGACGAGGGGAAGCGGCCTCCGCAAGCATCAAGCGTGGGTCAAGGGAGGTGATATATGCCGGTGGCGCCGATCAAAACATTGTTCGCGGAGCAGGCCCTGCTGCCCGACCGCTGGGCGCGAGACGTGCTGATCCATTACGATCCGATGGATGGCCGCATCCTGGAGATCGAACCGAACGCAAAGGCCGCCGGCGACGATTATGCGAAGATCGTCATCCCCGGCATGCCCAACCTGCATTCCCACGCCTTTCAGCGCGCCATGGCGGGACTGGCCGAACGCGCCGGCGGCAAGGATGACAGCTTCTGGACCTGGCGCCAGACCATGTACGGGCTGGTCTCGAAGGTCGGCCCGGACGATATGGAGGCGATCGCCGCCCAGCTTTATGCCGAGATGCTGTGCCAGGGCTATACCTCGGTCGCGGAGTTTCACTATCTGCATAACCGGCCCGATGGCGGGCGCTATGCCCAACCGGCGGAAACCGCGCTGCGTGTCGCGCGCGCCGCCGGGTCGTCGGGCGTCGCCATGACCCTGTTGCCGGTTCTCTATAATCAGGGCGGCTTCGATGGCGAGCCGCTGAGCCCGGCGCAGGAACGGTTTCGCGGCGACCCGGAATTTCTTGAAGAAGTCGCCGGCGTGGTGGAGAAGGGGTTTGTCGACCGAGCCTTCAACCGCACCGGCCTGGCCATCCATTCGCTGCGCGCGGCCGGGGAACGGGAAATCCGGGAGGCGGTGCTGGAACGGACCCTGCGGGACAAAAGGACGCCCATTCATATCCACATTTCCGAGCAGGTTCGCGAGGTGACGGAATGCTATGGCTGGAGCGGGAAGACTCCGGTCGAATGGCTGTACGAGCATTTTCCGGTCGATAAAAACTGGTGCCTCATCCACGCCACCAACGTAACCCACGGAGAGATAGACCAGATCGCGGCCAGCGGCGCCATCGCCGGGCTGTGCCCGACCACCGAGGCTAATCTGGGGGACGGGCTGTTTCCGTTCAGGGATTTCATCGACCAGGGCGGCAACTTCGGCATCGGTTCGGACAGCCACGTTTCGGTCAGCCCGGTGGAGGAATTGCGCTGGCTGGAATACGGGCAGCGGCTGGTGCTGCGGCGGCGCAATATAGCGGCAAGCAATGGCAACCCGTCGGTGGGCGGGTCGCTGTGGCGCGCGGCGCTGGCCGGCGGCGCCCGGGCGCTGGGTTTGCGGGTCGGGGCCATTGCCAAGGACCATCGCGCCGACCTGCTGGTCCTAGATCATGATCACCTTCTCCTGGAAGGCCGGAACGGCGACGATATTCTCGACAGTCTGGTTTTCGCCGGGAATACCCCGCTGGTGAAACGGGTTCTGGCGGGTGGCCGATGGGTGGTCGAGGACGGCCACCATGTGCGCGCCGAGGCCATCAAAGACAATTATCGCAAGGCGGTAAAAGAGCTGTTCTGACGAGGATTATTTGGCGGCGCTGTCCGCCATTGGAATTGTCATATCTTCGTCGGTCGCGGTAACGACTTCCGATAGACCGTTTTCCGTTGCCAGGGGTTGCAACCGCTCGGACCGGTGCTCGACAGATCCATACCGCACCATGCCGAAAACGTGGTCAGCCTTGTCACCGGCCGATGCAACCGGCAACAGGATGCGCGCAAACAGGCGCCGGTCGCCGCGCGCCGTTACCGCCCTGTACCGGTAATAAACCGGCCGCCCGGATGCCACGGCCTGTTTGAACAATTTCGATCGTTCCTTCGCGACCGCCGGGTCGAGCATCTCGTCCAGGTACTGGCCGGTTTCGTCCCTGCCCAGAATGCGCGTGATGTCGGTGCCGATCAGCTTGCATCGAAAGCGTCCTTCCGGCTCCGCTTCGTACAGGAAAAGACTGGGCAGGTATTTATACGGAATGGTCCTGGGGTCGATGCTGCCCCGGTCGGGCACGCCGTTTGGCGGCCGGCGTTCCAGCCAGTACTGGAAAATCTCCCGGATTTCCCGTTCATGAATCTTTTTCGTGAAAATCAATCTGACGCCCCCAAGGACCCTTGGCGCGCGCCACCTCGCCGGAAGGCCCCGCCCAACAATCGTTATCTGGAATTGGACCCGTTGGCAGTCGCTTCAGCCGCCGGGTCCGTGTGGGGAAGAATTAGCGGTGTGGTGCGGCGCAGTCTGTGGGATTTCTCACAAAACAGGAAATATTCTCTATTCCGCCGCGGCCTCGCTCTGCTCGTGCGCCTCGTCGGCCAGGAAGCGCTCGGCCTCCAGCGCCGCCATGCAGCCCATGCCGGCCGCCGTGACCGCCTGACGGTAGATTTTGTCCTTAACGTCGCCGGCGGCGAACACGCCGGGAATGTTGGTGGCGGTCGAGTCGGGTTTTGTGT
>JADFVY010000206.1 GCA_015222795.1 Pseudomonadota bacterium
CGGGCATTTCGATTCCGAAATTCAGATCGGCGCGCTGAAAAACCTGAAATGGAACAACATCAAGCCGCAGGTCGACGAGATCGCGTTCCCGGACGGCAAGCGGATCATCCTGCTGGCCGAGGGCCGGCTGGTGAATCTGGGCTGCGCCACCGGCCATCCCAGCTTTGTGATGAGCGCCAGCTTTACCAACCAGGTGCTGGCCCAGATGGAACTCTGGCAGCATCCGGACAATTACGAAAAGCAGGTCTATGTCCTGCCCAAGCATCTCGACGAACAGGTCGCCATGCTGCATCTGGCCAAACTCGGCGTTCAGCTTACGAAACTGTCGAAGCAGCAGGCCGACTATATCGGCGTCCCGGTTCAGGGCCCCTTCAAGCCGGAACAATACCGCTACTGATCCGGCATTTCATCGGTTGAATTTATGAAAAGGTCCCGGCGAATGCCGGGGCCTTTTTTCTATGCGCCAGGCAGCATTGCCTGGGTGGGCACTGGAAAATTCTTCATGAATCAACGCGATATGTACGCAAGGTTGCTTGTGCCGTGCCCCCAGCTTACCTAAACTGGCCGTCGTGATAAAGAAACGGTTAATTAACCGCGCAGGCTATATGGCTATTGCGCTGTTTCTTGCTGAATCCCCGGCTCATGCGGCGGGATCGGTGTCGATGCCGGTTGCCCTCTCGCTGGGTGGAGGGCTGGCCGCGGCGATCGCCGGGTTGGCCTATCTTTACAAAATGTTGCGCGACAGCCAGGGCGAAGCCGCGCGTTCGGCCGCCGCCGCCGCGCGCCTGATGAACAGCGCGCCCGCGGGACTTGTCCGCTGGGACGAGGACGGTGCAAGTTTTTCAAACCGGGCCGTCGAACTGCTGGAACTGGCGCGTGACCCGGGCCCTCTCGATGCGAAGGAAGCCGACGACACCCTTTGCGAGGCTTTGTACAAGCCCGAAAAGGCGCGATTGGCGACTGCCCTGGGGACATTGCATGCCGATGGAACAGGCTTCGAGGATCGCTTCACGATATCGGCCGAAACTTCGGTCACGCTTCGTGGCGAGCGCCTGGACGAAACCGACCTTGTGTGGGTTCTCGACGCGGCGCGGCTGATGCAGCTGTCGGGCGATCTGAACCGCAAGACAAGAGAAGCCGCGACTCTGCGGGCATTACTGGACAAAGTGCCGCTCCCTGCCTGGTGGCGCGGTGAGGATAACAGACTTTCCGGTACCAATCGGGCCTATGTCGAAGCCGTCGACCGCACCCGCGAAACCATTCTCAATGATCAGATCGAACTCGGCGCCGGCTATATCGACCATGGTGGGCGGGCACTGGCGGAACGCGCCGCCAAAACCGGCATGGCGCAATCGGAAAGCCACCATGTGGTGATCGGCGGGAACCGCCGCCTTCTGGAATTCACGGAGGTTCTGCTGGACGGCCCGTTGCGTCAGATCGGCGGGTTTGCAACGGATGCGACGGCGCTGGAGGCGCTGCAGGACCAGTTGGGCGACCATATCGCGGCCCATGCGGAAGTGCTGGAGGGCCTCGGCACGGCGATTGCCATATTCGGCGCCGACAAGAGGCTGAAATTCTTCAATACCGCCTATGCGGAGCTGACGCAGATTGACAGCGCCAAGCTTGAGGGTGAACCCAGCCTGGGCCAAATCCTGGAATGGCTGCGAGAAAATAGCCGGCTGCCGGAATATGTCGACTTCCCGGCGTTCAAGGCCGATCAGGACCGCTGGTTCACCTCCCTGATCGAGCCGGTAGAGGAATTGATGCATCTGCCCGACGAGACCACCTTGCGATTTGTCGCATCGCCACATCCGTTGGGCGGGCTGGTTTTCGCGCTGGAGGACGTTACCGACCGGCTGGCGCTGGAGAGTTCCTACAACACGCTGATCGAAGTGCAGCGCGAGACTCTGAACAAGCTTTATGAAGGCGTCGCGGTGTTCGGCGGCGACGGCAGATTGCGGCTGTTCAATCCGGAAGTGGGCAGAATCTGGGGTATTCCCGAGGAAGAGCTTGCCGGCGAACCGCATATCAGCGATCTGGTAGAGGCCGCGCGAGGTTATTTCCCGGACGATTCGGACTGGTCGCGGCTGAAACAGCGCGTCATTCTGATGGTGACGGAGCGCACGGCGCATGGCGGCCGGCTACACCGCACCGACGACACGGTGGTCAAATATGCGGTCGTGCCGCAACCCGATGGCAACACACTGATGAGTTTTGTGGATATTTCCGACAGCGCCCGGGTCGAACGGGCGCTCAGGGAGCGCAACATCGCCCTGGAAAATGCCGACCGGATCAAGTCGGAATTTATCGGTAATGTCAGTTACGAGTTGCGTACGCCCCTGAATGCGATCGTTGGATTTACCGAAATCCTCGACAACCGCTATTTTGGCGACCTTACCGAGCGTCAGTCGGAATATGTCGAATGTATCCTGCAGGCCTCGACCCACCTGATGGCGCTGATCGACGATATCCTGGACCTGGCGACAATCGAGGCTGGATACATGGTGCTGGATCTGCAGGATGTGGATATCGCATCGCTGATGGGTGCGCTGTCGGAGGTTGCGGCGGAACGGGCAGGCCAGGCCGGCTTGAAAATCGAGGTGGAGTGCCCGGCCGGCATCGGCGTCATGCAGGCCGATACGGTCCGACTGCGCCAGGCATTGTTCAATCTGGTCTCCAACGCCATACAGTTCACCCCGGCGGGCGGGACCATCGTGTTGTCGGCCGAGCGTACAGAGCGGGAAATGCTGCTGAGCGTCACGGATACGGGCATCGGCATCGCGCCCGAGGATCAGGAACGTGTCTTCCAGCGGTTCGAGCGCGGTGATCCCAATGCCCGCGAGTCCGGAACGGGCCTGGGCCTGGCCCTGGTCAAGAGCCTGGTCGAACTGCATGGCGGCGGCGTGAAACTGGAAAGCGCGACGGGACAGGGAACCAGGGCGACCTGCCGCCTGCCGTTGGATAACCCGAGCGTGACATCGCTACTGGGCGCCGAGCCGGTTAACTGACCCGCCGCATACCGGTTTCAAGACCCCGGCACACCCTTTGTCGTCGAATATTCGAAATGCAGTTCCTGGCCCTCGAACACCATTGGCCATGCCGCGTGGGCGGCCGCCGCTGCCTCGGCGAACCCGGTCAAAATCAGCTTCAGCTTGCCGGGATAGGTCGCGATATCGCCGATGGCAAATACGCGCTCGATATTGGTGAGGCAGGTTTGTTGGTCGATCGCGATATGATGCTGTTCGACATCCAGCCCCCAGTCGGCGATTGGCCCCAGCGACATGGAAAGCCCGTGAAACGGCAGCAGGGCATCGGCTTCCAGCCGCCTGCTGTTACCGTCCAGATCGGCGACGACGACCGCATCCAGCCTCTCGCCATCACCCTCCAGGCCGGCCAGCTGATAGGGCACGACCAGATCGATCCGGCCCTCATCGGCCAGCGCATGCAGCCGGTTGACGCTTTCCGGCGCGGCGCGGAATTTGGCGCGCCGATGCACGATGCTGACCTTTTCCGCGATCTCCGACAGCGAAATCGCCCAATCGACCGCCGAGTCGCCACCACCCGCCACCACGATCCGCTTGCCGGCGAAATCGTCGCGGCGCAGCACCATGTAATGAACGGACTTGCCTTCGTAATCCTCGATTCCGGGCAGCGGCGGGCGATTCGGGCCGAAGGCGCCGGCGCCGGCCGCGATGACCACGATGCGGGCATCGATCACGGTTCCCGCGGAGGTTTCCAGCCGCCAGCGCCCGTTGGCCGCGATTTTGTTCAGCGCAACGACTTGCTGGCCAAGATGATAGACGGGGTCGACGGCAGCCGCCTGTTCGGTCAATTTTTCCACCAGGTCGGCAGCCACGATATGCGGAAAACCGGGGATATCGTAAATCGGTTTCTCGGGATAGAGGGCGGTGCATTGCCCGCCGGCGACCGCAAGCGTGTCCACGACATGCGCCTTCATGCCCAGCATGCCGAACTGGAACACAGCGAACAGCCCGACCGGCCCGGCCCCGATTATCGCAACGTCGCATTCATGATGGGTCGTCATGAAACGGCTGTAGCACATTTTTCCGCTGACGCGGAAGCAGCGCTTCGCTACAAACCGCTTATGGTTGTCGCCACCGATTC
>JADFVY010000207.1 GCA_015222795.1 Pseudomonadota bacterium
GTGTTAGTTCCCGCATGCGTTGGGCGCCCGGTCCGGCGCCGGTTCCACCGTAATTGCCGTCACGGGTATCGAACAGGATGGTGCCGCCATTTTCCATGTAGCGATTCAGCCGCGCGACCGTTTCCGGCGCCAGCGGTTGCTGTTCCTGGGTGATCGGCCAATAGAGCAAGGGGAAGAAGGCCAGTTCGTCCCGGTCAAGGTTCACGCCCATCGGGTCGGCCGCTTCCACGGCGGTGCGCCGGTTCAGGATCAGGCTAAGGCCCTTCAGGCCGGCATGGCTGATCTCGTCGATGGTTGGCTGGCCCGTGATGACATAGGCCAGCCGTGTCGATTGGGTTGCTTCCAGCGCCTTGATATCCGCGTCCTGGGCGGCCGCCGGGCCCGACGGCCAGGCGCCGGCCAGTAGCATGAACCCCGCCACTAGCGAGGCGGCAATACCCGCCAGCGGGCGCGCAAAGCCGCGCATCGCCAATGTGGCCAGCCCGTCCAGCAGCAACAATATCAGCGCGGCGGTCAGCAGCCAGGGCTTCAGGTCGAATTCGGCGGTCTCGAAATAGGGCGAGGACGATATACCGTCCGCCAGCGCCAGCGGCTTCAACGCGCCGACCAACGGTCCCAGATTAAGCGCGCGGCGCTCGGTTTCAGTGCCGTAATAGCCCGGCGGGGTGCGCGGACCGGGCGTGGCTTGGTCGAACGCGCCGGCCTCGATGGGGATGGCGATGGGCGATGGGTCGCCAAGGCGACCGGCCCCGTCCAGTACCGTCAGGGGCGGCAGCGACCGGGTGGCGCCGATATTGCCGGCCACGCCCCGGCTCATCGCTACCGTGCGTTCCAGAATTTCGACGAACAGGCCCGACATGGCCAGATTCGACCAGTCCGGCCCGCCCGATGTATGCACCAGAACCAGCCAGCCCTTGCCGCGCCGTTCGGCGGTGACCAACGGCGTGCCGTCCCGCAGCCGCGCCCATGTTTTGGATGGCAGTTCGATCGAGGGTTCGGCCAGGATTTGGCGGGATACCCGAACATCCTCGGGGACGACCAGCCCATGAAAGGGGCTCTTGGGGTCGAATGGGGCCAGTTGCGCCGGTTCGGTCCACAGCATGGCGCCACCCAGGGTACGGCCGCCGCTGCGCAGCTTTACCGGGACCAGTCCGTCATCGCCATGTTCGGCCAGACGCGGGCCGGCGAAGCGGACCACCATCCCGCCGCCGCGTATCCAGCGATTCAGGGCCCGCACCTCTGTCGAGACCAGACTGTGACCGTCGGGCAGCATGATCGCGGCCCGGTTGGCGGCGATCATCTTTTCCAGCGGGCCGCGCTGGATTTCGCCAAACGGCGACAGTGCCCGTTCGATATAATACAGCTCGTCGAGCAGCGACAGGTCGGTATTCAGCGAGCTCGCCGCGACGATACCCACCGGCCGGCGCCGCCAGCGCTCATCCAACAGGGCGATGGCCCCCGCCGTGCCGGCATTTTCGATCTCAATTCGCACAATTTCGTTGCGCAACTCCACCGGCAGATCAATGGAGGCTTTTGCGGTTTCCGCGCCGGCGGCAAAATTCAAGTCTTCACCCGCCAGAACACGGCCGTCCGCCGCGAACGCCCGCAGCCGTGCAACCTGCATCGCCTCGGATGCCGCGCGGCGCGCGGTTACCTCGAACGCAACGGCGCCGGCTTCCGGCGGCAGCAGAATCGGCGGCAGGAAAGCGCCGGGATCGGTCAGGACGTGCAAACGCGCCAGATGCCGCAAACCGTCCGACAGGGCCGCCACCCCTTCGTCCTGCAAACCGTTGCTTAGCCACACAATCAGTCCGATGTCGCGGTTTTCCATACTGGCCAGGGACTGCGCGGCGGCCTGCCGGTCGACCGGCCATGGTTTTGGTTGCAGCGTGCCGGCCAGGCTCTTGGCTTCCGCGGCTCGCATCAAACCGCTGGGTTCCGGCGTCTGGCCGGCTTCGCCCGGCGCGGTGGACAGCATGATGATCGGCCGGTTGGCGCGCTCTGCACGGTCGATTAGAACGCCCATAGCTTGTTGCCGGCGGTCCCAGCCCGCGGCGGATGCCCAACCGTCGTCCACCACCAGCATAACCGCACCCTTGCCGCCAAGCGGCCCACCGGGGTTGAACAGCGGATGTGCCAGCGCCAGGATCAGCAGGGCGGCGATGGTCAGGCGCAACAGGACCAGCCACAGCGGCGCCGAAGCCGGTGTTTCTTCCTCCGAATGAAGGCCGAACAGCAATCGGACCGGCGGGAAGCGTATGATCTGGGGTGCCGGCGGGGTAATTCGCAACAGCCACCACAGCGCTGGAAGCAACAGCAGGGCCAGCAAAATGCCGGGCGAGGAGAAGGCTATGGGGCCTAGCTGGTACATCGTCTAGCGCCCCATCCTGTCCGACGCGCCGGCCATGGCGGTATAAAGCGGCAGCAACGCGGTTTGCGGCGGCCGGTCGGTATGATGCAGGATAAAACTCCAACCGGCGCGTCGCGCGATTTCGCCGATCGCCGCGCGATGGTTGGCCAGGCGCTCGCGGTAGCTCTCGCGGACATTCTCCACCCGGCCCAGCAATGTCTGGCCTTCGCCCTCGAAACCGGCGAAACGGACGCGGCCTGTAAAGGGCAGGCTTTCCTCTGCCGGGTCCAGGATCTGTACCATCTGGCCCCGCACCCCACGCCCGGCCAAACCCGAGACCGTCGCCTGGATATCCTCCGGGTCGGACAGGAAATCGCTAAACAGCACAAGATGCGCGGCGGGTGGCAAGGGCGCGGCCGGCGGCAGGCTTCTGCCGTCCGGCACCTCACCGAATAACGTATCGGCCAGCCGGTTGAAGCCGGTGCGGCCGGTGGCCGGCAACTGGCCGCTGCCCAGCATCGCGACCCGTTCGCCGCCGCGCACCAGCAATGCCGCGGTGGCCAGCAGCAAAAGATCGGCCCGATCCTGTTTCGGCGCCAGCTCGGCGCCCGATGCGTAATCCATCGACGGCGACGAATCGCGCCACAGCCATACGCTCTGCGCGGCTTCCCATTCGGTTTCGCGCACGAAGACGGCTTGCGATTTTGCGGTCTGGCGCCAGTCGATGGCGGTGGCCGAATCGCCCGGTTGATAACGGCGGAACTGCCAGAAGGTCTCGCCCTGACCGACACGTCGGCGACCATGCACTCCCTGTGCAACGGTCTGGGCCACGCGCTCGGCCTCGACCAGCAGTGGCGGCAGGGCGCTGCCCAGCCGTTCGGCTTCTTGCCTGGGCTCGGCGGCCGGTTTTTTTCGTATAACCCCCTGCATTCTCGGTATCAGGCTAGTGGTTCTATGAGGCGCTGGATGATCTGCTCGATGGTCACACCCTCGGCACGCGCCGCGAAATTCAGCGCCATGCGGTGGCGCAGCACCGGGCCGGCAAGCGCCACGATATCGTCGGTCGATGGCGCCAGGCGGCCATCCATCACCGCGCGGGCGCGGCAGGCCAGCATCAGCGCCTGGCTGGCGCGTGGCCCCGGCCCCCAGGCGACATGCGCCCTGATCTCGGCAATGTCGCTGGTCTCCGGGCGGCCGGCACGAACCACCGACAGGATTGCCTCGGCCACGGTTTCGCCAACCGGCACCTTCCGGACCAGCCGTTGCGCGGCGATCAGCGAGGCGCCGTCGAACACGGCTTCGGCGGCATCCTCCTCAAGCCCCGTGGTCACCAGCATCATGCGGCGTTCGGCTTCCTTATCCGGATAGCCGACATCGATTTGCAGCAGAAAACGGTCCAGTTGCGCTTCGGGAAGCGGATAGGTGCCTTCCTGCTCCAGCGGGTTTTGCGTCGCCAGCACATGGAAGGGTTCGGGTAGCGGGTGGTAATGGCCGGCGACGGAAACCCGATGTTCCTGCATCGCCTGCAACAGGGCCGATTGGGTGCGCGGGCTGGCGCGGTTGATTTCGTCGGCCATCAACAACTGGCAGAAGACCGGCCCCTTGATGAAGCGGAAACTTCGCTTTCCGGTTTCCGATTCCTCCAGTACTTCCGATCCCAGGATGTCGGCTGGCATCAGGTCGGGCGTGAACTGGACCCGGCGTCCATCGAGCCCCAGAACGGTTCCCAGGGTCTCGACCAGCTTCGTCTTGCCCAGGCCCGGCACGCCAACCAGCAGCGCGTGGCCGCCCGACAGCAGGGTAATTAATGTCTGATCGACGATTTCCTGCTGGCCGAAGATCACGCGCGCTATATTCTCGCGGGCGGCGGATACTTTTCCGCCAAGTTTCTCGATCTCGCCGGCCAGCTTGCTGGCCTCGGCATCCGCGGCGCGCGGGGACATGGGATTGTTTACTTCCATACCGCTCACATCTGTTTCCAAAATTACGATTCCATAATAACCATTGATTATTAATATAACAGGAATATGGCGATGCAATGAGCAGACAAGACCCAAAACAAGATAAAGTGACCCGCGGACCCGATTCACTGCCTCTGTCATCTGACGCTGCCGGCCGGTTTCCGATCCGGATCGCCCGCGACGGCACATGGTTTTACCGTAATTCGCCAATCCAGAGGAAAGAACTCGCGAAACTGTTTTCGACTGTGCTGTGGCTGGACGAGGACGGGTGCTATTGGCTGAAAACGCCTGTGGAACAAGGCATGATAGAGGTCGAAAAAGCGCCTTTTACCGCCGTGGAGTTGGAGGCTGCGGGCACCGGACGGGACATGGTTCTGAAGTTTCGCAACAATTTCGACGACTGGGTGACGGCGGATGCCGAACATCCGGTCAGGATCGATTATGATCCTGAAACAAGGGAACCTTCACCCTATATAAGAATGCGGGACAATCTGGACGCGTTGATCTTGCGTTCCGTGTTCTACGAACTCGTTGAACTGGCCGTGCCGGTAGAGCGTGCCGGCAAGACGGTACGGGGCGTATGGAGCGCCGGATTTTTTTTTGAACTCGAGGAAGAGTAAGGCCGCCGATGTTGCCGCAAGACAAGATCCTGGAACGCATCGCGCGGGCGCCCGAAACGCGGGCAACGCGGCGCGGCGACCATGATTTGAATCCTGGCATGGGCCCCGAAGGTCCGTTGACCCCGGCCGCCGTTCTGGTGCCGCTGGTGCTGCGTCCAAGGGGGGCCACGGTTCTGCTGACCCAGCGCACCGACCATCTGTACGATCATGCGGGGCAGATCAGTTTTCCCGGCGGGCGCATCGAGGACGATGATGCGACGCCGGAGGCCGCCGCCCTGCGCGAGACCGAGGAAGAAGTCGGGCTGGACCCGTCCCGCGTGGAGTTGATTGGCCGGCTGGATACCTATGTGGTGCGAACCGGTTTCGAGGTGACGCCAATAGTCGGTTTCGTGCACCCGCCCTTCGACATCAATCCAGATCCGTTCGAGGTCGCCGAGGTGTTCGAGGTGCCGCTGGCCTTCGTTCTCGACCGCGGCAACCACGAACGCCACAGCAGGGAATACAAGGGCGTGCAACGCTTCTTTTATGCCATGCAATATGAAGACCGCTATATCTGGGGCGCGACGGCGGCAATGCTGGTCAATCTCGTCGATATCCTGGACGCGCCATGACCGAATCGCGGATCGAACCTCAGCCCTGGATGACATCGCCCACGACCCTGGCGGTGTTGGATGCGCTTGCCGGCGGTGGGGTCGGGGTGCGGTTTGTCGGCGGTTGTGTGCGCGACGCGGTGATCGGCCGCAAGAATTCGGATATCGACCTGGCCACCGACGCCCCGCCTGAAAGGGTGATGGAGCTTCTGGAAGCGGCCGGCCTGAAGGTGATTCCCACCGGCCTGGCCCATGGCACGGTTACCGCCGTGTCGGGCGGCGTGCCCTATGAAATCACCACGCTGCGCCACGATGTGGAAACCGACGGGCGGCGCGCGGTTGTTGCCTTCACCGACGACTGGAAAGCCGACGCGGCGCGGCGCGACTTCACCATGAATGCCCTGTCGCTGGATGCCGCCGGCGCCCTGCATGACCCGTTCGGCGGGGTGGAGGATTTGCGCGCGGGCCGGGTTCGCTTTGTCGGCGACCCGCGCCAGCGGCTGACCGAGGATGTATTGCGGCTGCTGCGCTTTTTCCGCTTCCATGCCCATTACGGCAAGCCCCCGCCGGATAGCGAGGCGCTGGCCGCCTGCCGCGAGATGGCGCATATGCTGCCGCGCCTGTCGGCGGAGCGGGTGCGTGTTGAGTTGCTGAAATTGCTGTCCGCGCCCGACCCGGGAACGGTAATCCGGCTGATGCGCGACGAGGGTGTGCTGGAGCATTTTCTGGCCCAGGCCACGGCGATCGACCGGTTGGACCGGATGGTGGCGATCGAGACCGGCCTTGGGCTGTGCGATCCATTGCGCCGGTTGGCCGCGCTATTGCCGGTGGACGGCGATACGGCGCGGCATCTGGCGCAGGGCCTGCGCCTTTCCAACCTTGAGCGCGAGCGTCTGGTGGCAATGGCCGCGCCGGAGGTGGATCTATCGCCCGGCCTCGACGGCCCGGCCCGCCGCCGCGCGCTTTATGCCATTGGCGCCGAGACCTGGTCCGATCTGGTGCTGTCGGCCTGGTCCGCCGGCGCCGCCACGCCGGATGACGAGGGCTGGCGTGACCTGTTCAACGAAATGCAAGGCTGGGAGCGGCCCAAGTTTCCGCTCACCGGCCGCGATGTCAAAAAGCTTGGTGTCGAGGAAGGATCCGCCGTCGGCGAACTGTTGCGCGCGGCCGAGGCCTGGTGGACCGAGGGCGATTTCCGTGCGGATCGGGCGGAATGCCTCGCCTGGATGGCCCGGCGGGTGGATTAATTTTCGTCGTCGTCTTTCTTGGTGCGGGCCAGTTTGCCGTTAAGCTCGCGCACCGGCATGCCGTCGTTATAGCGAATGAAACTCATATCCATGCCGAGATCGGTCAGGGTGCGTTCGAAGACGCGTAGCTCGTAATGGCCATCCTTCAGCACGTTCATGGCGTATACGCCAAGCGTATGGCCCCGGATGCTGGCCCAGGCCAGTGTGTCGCCGGCCATCAGGTTGGGGTCGCGTTTTTCCGAGAACATGCTCTTGCGGATCATCGGTTCGTACACGTTCGGCACGTCGGTTTGAACGAAACTCTGGGTTTCCGCGCGCCATTTCACATCGCTCGCCGCGCGTTTCGGGCCGGTGCGGATGACCGTCGAGGTGTAGATCGAGAAACCGTTCCTGATCGGCTCGATGTTTACGATAATATCGCGGAACTGCATGGTTCCCTTGATCACCGCATCGCCTACATAGGCGCCGAAAAAGTCTTCGACGGCGACGTCCCGATCATCCGCGCGGGCCGGAAACACCAGCAATAGCAGGCCTGTCAGGCCGGCGGCGAGGGCGCGAAGGATTTTGCGTTCAGCGATCATGGCGCGCCAACCGGGCCCTGGATTCCAACGGTTCGGATCCGCTGCGGAGGTGATAAATGAGTAGATCCAGACCATTTTCCACCGGCGTGTATACGAAAGTATATATGTCGTAGCCGCCCTGGGAATCGATCCGCATCGCATAGACCAGCAGCTTTCCGTCCGCCAGCCGGGCCCAGAAGGCGGGAGCGCCTTCGATAAGCTTTCCCTCGGACGGGGCGCGGAAGACGTTCTCCCGGTCCTTCGCCGCCTCGAATCCGGTGCCGCTGTTTTGCGGCCAGGACATTGTAAAGCCGTTTCTTTTAGCCGCGGACATCATGTCGAAATCGCCGCTGACCTCACCCACTCCGCCAGTCACGGACCCACGAAACTTGCCCAGAAATTCGTCGGGCAGGGGGCCGGCGGCGACGGGTGACGACCCGGTAAGCAGCGCGGCCAGAACAAGGGCCGCAACGCGCA
>JADFVY010000208.1 GCA_015222795.1 Pseudomonadota bacterium
GGGTGAAGAACAAGCGGTTATGCTGTTGTTTTATATTATGGATATTTGATTTTATTACTTTTTAGGCAGGGTACCAAAATGGAGAAGGTTTCGAGCGCGGCGATCATCCAGTTGGCGGATTTCAGGAAAGATATTTTCGATCGCATCGGGGTTCCCGCGACCGGTTATTGCGCGCCGGAAAAGGCGCCGCAAAGCCCGGTCGCAAAACCGGATCCCCAGGCCCGACCACCGAAGGCCAGCGCCATCTCCAGCGCCAGCGCCAAGGCAAAGGCCGTCGCAATGCGCTCGATCGTGCGCTCGATGCTGGTCATGGCGACCGAGGGCGCCTTCGATCTGCGCGCCGGTTATCCCGACAGCCCCTATCTCGACCGCTTCGACATACGCTTCGCCGAGCTGAGCGGGAGGCTGGCGGCGGTGGACGCCAACGGCCTGGGGGGGGACTTCCGGTTCCTGGCGGGCCGGGCCCGGACAAGCCTCGCCACCCTCAACGACATCGTGCGGCGGGAAATCATCGGCGGGATCAACCGGGACATCGAAATACCGGCCTTCGACGGCACGCTGGGCAAGCTCAAAAATGCGGCGATCGCCGCCGGCGTGGCATTCGGTTCCCTGGACATGGCGCTGAAAGAGGGCTGATACGCCCGCCCGCCCCTTCGCTAATAAAGCCAGGGAGTAATTTTATTACCCTGCTTTGGCACGAGCATTGCTTCAACTACATTCAACGGTCTCGGCAAGCCCTCATAAAAGGTGCGCGACCTGAGCCAGTTCCAGCATGAGGAAACGTTGCAATGGTCGAAATCGATTATGTCACGGCGAAAAACCTGTTCCTGCCCGAGGAACAACCGCCCCATCCCAAGCTTACCGCGGCGGTCGCGCGCAAGGCGCACAAAGAACTGAGCGACATTCGCAAATCGGTGAAGGAAATCCTGGAGTACGCCACAAAGGGCGCGGAAGATCTGCGGAAGGGAGACTACTGGAGCGAAAACATGGATATGTTTGAGTCCCTGTCCATGGACCAGGCCAGGGCGCTGGCGAAGTTTCCCATCGGCACGAATCACCCGAAACTGGGCCCCAGGGTGTTCCATGCGCGCGCCGCCTTCGTCGCATTTCGGGAATCCGCCAGATGGGAAATAATCGGCAAGATCCGCCCGGAAATGCGGGACGAGGATTACGAACGTATCATGGATCTGGTGACCGAATTCGCAAAACAGGCGACCGAAAGCATGCTGCGTGTCGAAAAGGCGCTGGAGAAGCTGGAAGCCTGATACAAACCACTAGACCATCATCCGTTAGATTTACTCCACTGGCATCAAAAAAAAATCCAACGCCGTTAACCTTTCTTTACTGCCCCGTCAGTATGCTCAAGATACTTCTTAGGGGTATGTATTTCATGTCTTTCCCCTGAGGCTTAATAAATTTAATAGCTCATAGGGGTTAGAGTAATGAACAAATGTCATCCCAGTGCTGCTGTCGGCCTGGACAATACCAGGGCGAATTTCCCGTCTGGTTCCACTGAAATACCCGGTTGTCCCCCTGCGAAGCCGTCGGGAGAGAATGACCGGCCGGATCGGCTTATCGCGACGCCCGCGCCCGCTATTCCGGGAATGGACGCGGCGCGCGCGATATTGGTGCTGGCCGCGCATACCGCTTTCGAACTGCAAGACGGCGAAATGAATGGCTCATCCGCGGCGCGAATGGAAGAACAGCATGAGATACTCACACAATCCTTGAAGGAAGCGCCCAAAGTCAGCAATGGGGCGGACTGCGGCCTTGCGTTGCGTCGGGCCCGGCGGGCGGCGGAAACCATGAAGGAAACAATACGCCGCGAAATCCTGGTAAAGGTCGATGAAAATACGACCACGGACGAGGTCGAGGCGGCGCTTCAGGTCGTCAAGGACGCCGCCGTGGATGCCGGCAAGGAATTGAAACTGTTGGAGATGACGTACGCCGGGGGCTGATGCCCGGCATGCCCCGGCCGGATTTCCGGTCTGGCCGGGGGCTCCCGCCCCTCCTAAGCCTGCGTGATTGGAACATACCCCGGCTGCGCGGCGACCCGGTCCAGCCAGGCGCGCAGAGCCGGATAATCGCCCAGATCGAACCCGCCCTCATGGGCGACGTGGGTATAGGCGTAAAGCGCGATATCGGCGATGGTTATGCCGTCGCCCACCAGCCAGTCCCGGCCCCGCAACCGACCCTCCATCACGCCCAGCGCGGCATAACCGCCCGCGCGCTTGGCCGGCAGCACGGCCTCGCGCTCGGGCGTCAGACCGCCATGCTCCATCCAGAACCGCACCACCGCGATATTCGGCTCGTGGCTGTACTGTTCGAAGAACATCCATTGCAGCATCCGGGCCCGGCCCAGCCGGTCCTCGGGCATGAACGGCGTGCCCTCGGCCAGATAGAACAGGATGGCGTTGGATTCGGGCAGGAAGGTTCCGTCTTCCAGCTCCAGCAGGGGAATCCGTCCGTTCGCGTTTTTCGCCAGATAGTCCGGCGTCCGGGTCTCGCCCTTCACGATGTCCTTTTCCACCAGCTCGAACGGCCGCCCCAGCAGGCGCAGCAGCAGGCGGACCTTGTAACCGTTGCCCGACGGCAGGTAATCGTAAAGACGCAGCATAAAAATCCTCTCGTTCCCGCGCACCGCCGGATTAGCCCGGAAATCCATCCGGTTTGCGATTCACCGGCGGTGCTGTAGCCTGCTATTATATTGTTGCACGCACGGGATGAGAAGAGTTGCGCCATGTTTCGGCTGATGTTTTTTGTTGTATTTTCTTTTCTTGGGGCCTTCGCGTTAAGCGGCTGCACCACCGCTCTTTTGATAGAAGCGGCGACCGAGACCGTCACCGAAAAATATGTAGTGGACGGGGCGGACGGCGCCTGGCTCGGCGAGAACGGCGATTTGACGGTCTGCCTGTACGGACAGGCGGCGCCCCGGCCATCCGCCGATTTTGCCGTTTTTATACCGGCCGGGGATTTTGCCGTGTCGGACACCGCCAGGCCTCTCGCTGTCTATCGCATCCCGCCCGACCGCATCGCGGAATCGTGCGACCAGCCACCGAAGGGCGCGCGGGAGATCCCGGTCGAATTCATTGGGGCGGCCGGCGATCCCGGCCCGCAAGAGGAACAATATTGGCAACCGGTACCGGACCGGGAACAGGTATCCGAAGGGGACCAGGAACCGGGTCCGGAAGAGGATCGGGAACCGGGCCCTGAAGGGGACCGGGAACCGAGCCCTGAAGGGGACCGGGAACCAGACCAGGGCGGAGAC
>JADFVY010000209.1 GCA_015222795.1 Pseudomonadota bacterium
AGAGTCTGGCCCGAAATATGTTGCTGTTTTCATTGGCGTTCGCCGAGTCGAATGCAAGGCGCGACCCGCGGGGCGATGCCCCCGCATCGGCCTAGGGACGCAACGCCGCAGTCGGCCGGCAAACGCCAATGAAAACAACAACATATTCCGGGCCAGACTCTCAGCTCGCGCCTAATTCATTGCGGGTTTTGGCGATGCCTTCCTGGAGGACGGATTCCTTCATGCTGATGGTCGGTTCGCCGTAGATAACGTTCTTCAGCCAATCGAAGCCGAGCAGCAAGAGGACCGAATCGTTGGTCTTGAGAACCTTGATCGTTTCTGGGTCGATCTGATAAATTTCCAGGAACCGGGTTTCGAGAACGAAGCGGCGGAAAGCATCGATATCCGTCGAGACCATGTAGAACATGCCCTGCGTCTTGGCCGAGATTTCCTTGCCGTAGGGGCCGCCGGTCGAGGCCCAGGAGGCGGCCTTCATCAGGATGTCCATCCAGCCGGAATTGATCTGGTCGTATTCGTCCGTGCCCTGCTCCTTGCGGAACTGGCCGACACTCAACAGCTTGCTCTCGTCATGGCCCTTGCAATGGGATTCCTTGACCAGGAAGTTGAAGCTATCCTTGGTCTCCTGCCCCTTCATCTTGATCGCGGCCAGGCCTAGCGGATAGTAGCGGCAGGTCACCGGGCGGTTTTCATAGACGGTGCACCCCGTCTCGTCGTCGACGAACTGACAGGGGCCGGAGCCGTCCTCGCCCGTCATGCGCAGCTTGGCGACCGGAAGGCCGGCCTTGTCCCATTGCGCCTGATAGCAGTAGCGGTCGAGGAATTCGATCGGGCGGATCCCGAAATGGCGGCTAAGCCGCAACATGTCGCCCGGCGTCATGACGATATCGGCGCCGTGGCAGCATTCGTTCCAGCAGGAAATCCCCTTGTGGCAGGAGAAGGCGAACATATCGCCTTCCTTGAGCTTGACCGGCAGAATCGGATTGCCGTCATGGCCGCGCACGCCGTCGAAAATTTCCACCGGCGCCTCGTCCTCGCCCTTGCGCGCCGCCTGTTCCGCGGCCGCGCTGGGTTCGTGATCCGGGGAAACCGGCCCGTCGAATTCGTCGGCCATATTCTAAACTCCGTTTCGTGCGGTTGCGCCTTGCGGCGCCATCCCCATAAACAATAAGCGAAACGGGGCGCCGTTCAAGACGGCGCCCCGAAACCATGTCGGAATTATCAGGTCGGTTTAGTGGCCGTGATCAACCAACCCGACCCAATCCTTCTTCATCATCGTCCATTCGCCCGTCTCGGGGTTCATGCGCGAATTGACGAAGCAGTGCCAGTTTTCCTCGTCCAGGTCCGGGAAGTCGGACCGGTAGAAGAAGCCCGGATAGCGGGTTTCCTCGCGGAACATGATATGGCGCAGATGGACTTCCGCGGTGCGGACACGGTGGTAATTTTCCCACGCGCGCAGCAGTTCGTGAAGGTCCTTGGCGCGCATATGCACCGCGTCTTCCTTGACCATATTCAGCAGGTGCAAGCCCTGGTCGAGCATCACCTTGTTGGTCTGATAGAAGGTCGAAGTGCCCGCCACATACTCGTCCATCAACTTCTGCAGGCGCATCTGCAGCATGCGCGGAAGGATGTAGTGCGGATTGATGTCCTCGGCCGTGGTCTTGTCCTTATGCTCGATATAGTTACGGACAGGCTTGTATATCTCTTCCGTGATCGCCGAGATATCTTCCTTGAAGGACGGGCTGAAGCCCTTCTTGTCCTGCACGAACTTCACCATGTTCTTGCCGGCGATGCGGCCTTCCGCATGGGAACCGGACGAGAACTTATGGCCCGACGCGCCGACGCCATCGCCCGCGGTGAACAGGCCCTGGACGGTGGTCATGCGGTTATAGCCCCACTTCCAGTCGTCCGGCGAGCTGAGATCTTCCGGCCCCGACACCCAGATACCGCAACAGCCCGAATGGCTGCCCAGCAGATAGGGTTCGGTCGGCATCAGCTCGGACACGGTCTCTTCCGGGCGGATGTTCATGCCGGCCCATACCGCGGCCTGACCGATGCACATGTCGAGGAAGTCTTCCCAGGCCTCGGCCTCGAGATGCTTGACCTCTTGCGGGGTCATGGTCTCGGACAGCTTCTTCATCGCCGTCGGCGTGTCCATGAAGATCGGCCCGCGGCCTTCCTTCATTTCCTTGAGCATCAGATGGTTACGCAGACAGGTCGGAATCACCGCCGCCGTATCGTACGGCGCGAAATCCTTCAGCATATCGGCGTTCTTGACCGAATAGTCCTCGCCGAAGCCGTTGGTCGCCTTCGACTTGAACAGCAGGAACCAGGCGCCGACCGGGCCGTAACCGTCCTTGAAGCGGGCGGGCACGAAGCGGTTTTCCATCATGGTCATCTCGGCGCCGGCCTCGACCGCCATGGCGTAGGTCGAGCCCGCATTCCACACCGGATACCAGGTACGTCCCTGGCCCTCGCCGGTGGAGCGCGGCCGGAATACGTTCACTGCGCCGCCGCCGACCAACAGGCAGGCGTTGCACTTGTAAATATAGAGCTTGTGGTCGCGCACCGAAAAGCCGACGGCGCCGGCGATGCGGTTGGGCTCGTTGGCATCGAGCAGCAATTTCACGATGAAGACGCGCTCGTGGATGTTCTCAATCCCGATCGCCTTCTTCGCGGCCTCGGCCACGATCGGCTTGTAGCTTTCGCCGTTGATCATGATCTGCCAGCGTCCGGAGCGCACCGGCTTGCCGCCGTCCTGCAAGGAGACGCCCTCGGTCTCCTTGGACTTCCAGATCGGCAAGCCCCATTCCTCGAACAGTTCGACGCTGTCGTCCACATGGCGGCCGACATCGTACACCAGATCGTCGCGGGTAATGCCCATCAGGTCCGCATGGACCATCCGGACGTAATCCTCGATCTCGTTTTCGCCGATATAGGTGTTGATCGCCGACAGGCCCTGCGCGACCGCGCCGGAGCGGTCCACCGCCGCCTTGTCGACCATG
>JADFVY010000210.1 GCA_015222795.1 Pseudomonadota bacterium
ACCCTGCTGCTGGATACCCATGTGTTCCTTTGGTGGGTCGGCGAGCCGTCGCGCCTGTCGGAGGATGTCAAAACGGCGATCGCCGACCCGGGAACGCTGGTTCATGTCAGCGCCGTCAGCGCTTGGGAGATTTCCATCAAGCGCGGCCTGGGACAACTGGATCTTCGCGATGAGGAATTCCTGTACGGCATGCGCGAGAGCGGCTTTACCGAACTTCCGGTAACGGCCGCGCACGGCCTGGCCGCCGGCGCCCTGCCATTGCATCACCGCGATCCCTTCGACCGCATGCTGGTGGCCCAGGCGGCGAGCGAGGGGATGCAACTGGTGACCCATGACCGCGCAATGGCGGCCTACGATGTGGATGTCTTGTGGAGTTGATGCTCGTGTCTCGAACCAAAAAGGGCCGCCCCACCGGGCAGCCCTTTCGTAACTCATCGTAACGCCAATCCGAGTGATTACGCCGCCTGGGTCTGGACGCCTTTTTCGGTCATTAGCTGCTGCAGCTCGCCGCTTTCGTACATTTCCTTGACGATGTCGCAGCCGCCGACGAATTCGCCCTTTACGTAAAGCTGCGGGATGGTCGGCCAGTTGCTGAAGCTCTTGATACCGTCGCGGATGCCCGGGTCTTCCAGCACGTTGATGCCCTTGAACTTCACGCCCATGGTGGTCATCACCTGCGCCACCACCGACGAAAATCCGCATTGCGGGAAGACGGGCGTGCCCTTCATGAAGACCACCACGTCGTTTTCCGCTACTTCCTCGCGGATACGGTCGAAAATTACATTGTCCATGTCTCTATGATCCTTGTTTGTCGGGCCGCTTTAAACGGCCGGCCCTAAACCTCTAGCGAAAAATTCAATCCGGGGCTGCTGTTTGTAACGCCAGTGCGTGCAACTCGCCACCCATCCGGCCCTGCAACGCGGCATAGACCATCTGGTGCTGCTGAACGCGGTTCTTGCCCTTGAAGGAAGCGGAACTGACATAGGCCGAATAATGGTCGCCATCGCCCCGCAGATCCTCGATCCGGATTTCGGCGTCCGGCAAGGCCTCCTTGATCAGCCGTTCGATCTCGCTCGCTTCCATTGCCATGTCTGGGTTTCCTTAATCTTTAATCGTTACGCCCCGTTTTACCGGCTCGCCATGAATGAGGGCAGCCATTCCTCATGGCTGCGCCGCAACTCGTTGATCGATATGGTATGTGTCTCGCCGACTGTCAACGCATCGCCGCCGGTTTGTCCCACTATTACCGCCGCAACGCCGGCGGCCAGGGCTTTGGCCACGATGGCCGCGCCGTCTTCCACCGCAACCAGATAGCGCGCCTGATCCTCGCCGAACAGCCAGCCATGCAGGCCCAGGCCGTCGGGCGCATTGATGAGGTCCGCGCCGATCCCGTTCGCCATCGCCATTTCGGCCGCCGCGACGGCCAGTCCGCCGTCCGACAGATCGTGACAGGCCGCCACTTGGCCCCCGTGGATCAGCCCGCGCACGAAATCGCCATTGCGCTTCTCGGCCGCGAGGTCCACCGGGGGTGGCGCGCCCTCGGCCCGGTCCTCGATCTCGCGCAGGTAAATCGAGCAGCCCAGCCATCCCTTCGTTTCGCCGACCAGCACCAGATCGAGCCCATCGCGCGGGATCGCCACGGTGGCGGTCTTGTCCAGATCCTCGATCAGCCCCAGCCCGCCGATCACCGGCGTGGGCAGGATCGCCTCGCCGCTGGTCTCGTTATAGAGCGACACATTGCCCGACACGACGGGGAAGTCCAGCGCCCGGCAGGCCGAGCCCATGCCAGTTACCGCGCCGGCGATCTGGCCCATGATGCGGGGTTTTTGCGGGTTGCCGAAATTCAGGTTGTTGGTGACCGCCAGCGGCGTCGCGCCGACCGCGGTCAGGTTCCGCCAGGCCTCGGCAACCGCCTGCTTGCCGCCTTCTTCCGGGTCGGCCAGGCAGTAGCGCGGCGTGGCATCGGTGGTGATGGCCAGCGCGCGGTTCGTGCCATGAATGCGCACCACGGCGGCGTCGCCGCCGGGCCGCTGGTTGGTGTCGGCCATAACCATATGGTCGTACTGTTCCCAGATCCAGCGGCGCGAGGCCATGTTCGGGCTGCCGACAATTCGTTTCAGCGCATCCATCGGGTCGTTCGGCGCGGCGATGTCGTCCGGGTCGAAAATCGGCGATTTGGGCGTCGGCTCCCAGGGGCGCTCATATTCCGGTGCGTTGGCGACCAGCGGCGCGACCTCGATGTCGCCGACAATCTCGCCATGGAATTTCAACACCAGCCGCCCGCTGTCGGTAACTTGCCCGATTACCGCGAAATCCAGTTCCCATTTTTCGAAGATCGCGCGCGCCTCGTCCTCGCGGCCGGGCTTGAGCACGATCAGCATGCGCTCCTGGCTTTCCGACAGCATCAGCTCGTAGGGCGTCATGCCTTCCTCGCGCATGGGAACCTTGTCCAGTTCCAGCTCAACCCCGACACCGCCCTTGTCGGCCATCTCGACGCCCGACGAGGTCAGGCCCGCCGCGCCCAT
>JADFVY010000211.1 GCA_015222795.1 Pseudomonadota bacterium
CCCAACGGCATGCCGTTGGGGCCTTGGAGGATAGGCATTGTGAGGGCGGGCACGCCGGCCAGCGTCCAGATCGTACAGAAGGCGGGGCTACCTGTTGCGTCCAGACCCACCGGCGCCTCGCCGCCGGTGGCGGGCGTCAGGATGGCGTCGAACAGGTTGATGATCTCACCGATCTCTGCCTGATAGTCGGCGATCCGGGCAACCGCGGCATTGTAGTCCATTGCCAGCACTTGCTGGCCGCGCTCGATCATCTCGCGCAGCACAGTGCTGAGCCGGTCCTTGCCGTCGCGATATTCCCTGGCGAAGCTTGCCGCAAGGTCCGCCTCCATGATTTGGCGGTGATCTTCCAGCGCGCCGTCGAATATCGGCGGCAGTTCCATGATGCGGATATCGCCGAAATGTTCGCAGAGTTCGCGCATCGCGTCCTTGGTGGACTCCTCCGCCTGATCCCAGACCGGCGTTCGGATGAACACCAGATTCGGCTTGACCGGCGGTTCCTCGGCCATGATGCGGCTGATTTGCGGGTTGGCGCGCGGACGCGAGTGTGGATCGCGAGAATCATGGCCGATCAGCACGTCGGCCAGCAGCGCCGTATCCTCCAGCGTCCGGCCCATGACGCCAACGGTATCCAGGGGCGGCGACTGCTTCAGAATGCCGTGGCGGGGGATTAATCCGTGACTGGGCTTGAAGCCGAATACGCCGCAATAGGCGGCCGGCCGGATTACCGAACCGTTGGTCTGCGTGCCCACCGCTATCGGAACCATGAAGGACGCCACCGCGGCCGCCGAACCGCTGGACGATCCGCCCGGTGTTCTGGTGGGGTCGTGCGGATTTTTGGTTTTGCCGGGTGAATAAACAGCCAGTTCCGTTGAGACCGTTTTACCCAGGATGACCGCGCCGGCCTGGCGTAGCCGCTCAACCACGATGCAGTCGTTGTCCGGTTTACGTCCGGCGTGCAGCACCGTGCCGTTCTCGGTCGGCATGTCGGCGGTATCCAGGATGTCCTTGACGCCCACCGGCACACCGTGCAGCGGCCCCAGTTTTTCACCCTTCTGGCGCTGGTCCTGCGCGGCCGTTGCCTGGGCCAGGGCGTATTCCCTGTCCAGGTGGGTCCAGGCGCCGATCTTGTCCTCAACCGCCTCTATGCGGTCGAGGCAGCTTTGCACCAGTTCTTGCGACGTCAATTCGCCGTCCCTGATCCTGCTGGCGGCTTCGCTGGCGGTCAGGGAAGCGGGAGTAGTATCCTGCGACATGTTATTTATCCGTTCGGGCAGGCGCCTGCGGGCAGGGCGTGAAAGGGCTATTTTTTAGGGCGCAGGCATGAATCCCAGAAATCGTAGACGACCAGCGCCAGAACGAAGACGCAGATCACCCAGAAGGGCAGCCCGCCCCAAAAGCCGGCAAAGCCCGTAGAGATGCTTCCCGCCAAGCCAAGGACAAAGGTAGCGATCAAAGCTGTACCAATGAGTCCCGATATTTTTTCCATCATAGCAGCAGACCTTATTTTTCTCTTTGCCGATCAGGGTATGTACTTGCCAAACAGCCAGTCAGGCAACCACAGCGCAATGCCCGGGAACTGATACATCAAGACCATGGTGAATATAACAATGGCCAGATATGGCATGATGCCCCTGAAGATATCCATCAATTCGATCGCGTTTCCCAGCACCCCCTTCAGGTAATAAGCCGACATGGCCATTGGCGGAGTAAGGAACGACGTTTGCAGGTTGAGCGCTACCAGCATGGCGAAGAAATAGGGGTTAACATCGAAGGCGGGCAGCATGGGCAGGAAAATCGGCACGAAAATAATCAGAATTTCGGACCATTCCAGGGGCCAGCCGAGAAGGAAGATGATGATCTGCACCAGGACCAGGAATTGCCATGAAGCAAGATCAAGGCCGAGAACGAAATGTTCGATAATTTCGTGACCGCCAAGGTAGGAAAAAACCGATGCAAAGGTCCATGATCCGACAAACAGCCAGCAGACCATGGCGGTCGCCTTGGCCGTCAGGTAGACGGACTCTTTAAGCATTACCCAGTTGAGTGAGCGATACATTGCCGCCAGCAGGAGGCCGCCAAATGCGCCCATTGCAGCGGCTTCCGCGGGCGTCGCCAGGCCGCCCAGGATCGAGCCGAGCACCAGCATGATGAGCGCGGTCAACGGTACGAAAGAGGTCAGCAGTTGCCAGTAAACAACGCGGGCCGGCGGCACATCCTCCTCGCGCGGCTTGGGGGCGATCGACGGGTTGATGAAAACTCGAATGATAACATAGACGATATATGAGCCGGCCAGCAGGAACCCCGGAAAAACGGCCGCGGCGTACAGGCGCAGAGGCGAAAGTTCCGCAATTGCCGCATAAACGATCAGCATGATCGAAGGCGGAATCAAAATACCAAGCGTCCCGCCGGCACAGATGACACCGGAAGCAAAACTCTTGTCATATTTGGCCGCGGCCATGGCCGGAAACGCCAGAAGTCCCATCAGGGTAACAACCGCGCCGACGATGCCGCTGGCGGTGGAAAACACGGCGCAGGTGATCAAGGCGGCGATCGCCATGGATCCCGGCAGATTACGCGCCGCCATTTGCAGTGCGTAGAACAGCTTGTTGACGATGTTGGCGCGCTCAACCACATAGCCCATGAACAGGAACAGCGGGATAGCGACCAGCGTGTCGTTTTCCATCACCGAATAAGTGTTCTGGTTCAACAGATAAAATATCTTGTTGTTGAACACATCGGTTATTGTCTGGATGCTGCCGGCCTCGTAATAGGCGTAGTAGCCAAAGCCGATGCCCATGGCGAGCAGCGTGAAGGCCACCGGGAATCCCAGCAGCACCATCACGATGAAAAGCGACAACATTAAAAGTGCGACTTCGGGGTTCGTCATCCTGCGGCGGGCTCCGTCTTACCAGGTAAGTTTAAAAAACAAGAGTTATTTGGTTTCAAGGCCAGTTGCCTGGCCTTTCAAAAGGTCTTCCGTTTCGCGGGCATCTTCCAGCCGCGGCAACCACTTATTCGTCTTCATCGCCATGATACACCGCATGCATTCCGCAACGCCCTGAATGATCATCAGCCCACCGGCCAGGGGAATCAGGGTTTTAAAGAAATAAATCTGGATGCGAGCCGGGCTGTTCCAACTGACTTCCTTGTAACGCCATGAGTCGGAAGCGATTTCCCACCCGTACCAGAACAGGGCGAACATGCCCGGGAAAAAGAAGATGATGTATAAAGTTAAATCGATACGAGCCTGCCAGCGAACCGCCAGCAGACGATACACCACATCCGCGCGCACATGGGAGTCCTGGGCGAGGGCATATGGCCCGGCCATCAGGAACAGCGCGCCGTACATCTGCACCATCATGTCGAACACCCAGACGGTAGGCGCGTTCAGGACATAACGGACGAAAACCTCATATGCCACGGAAAGGGTCAAAATCAGAATACACCAGCCAAAAGAACGGCCGATCCAGATGTTGAGTTGCTCTATTCCATGAATGATGGATGTCAAGGCCAGTTCTCCTGCCTTTATAGTTTTAGATATTAGAGGGACAGCCTTTGGGCTGTCCCTCCATACCGGGGCAATCTTGCGTAACGGTCACGCAAGGACACATTCGATCAACCGAAGTGATGCTTGTAGGCCAGGCCGTAATCCGGCTGGTTCAGAAGCAGGTAGTTCATCACCTTCTTGGCATAGACCTTCTGCGACTCGACCACCTTGGCGAAGAACGGGTCTTCACTGGAGATCCGGTCGACAACGATATCCCACGCCTTCAACTGGTCTTCCATGACAGAGTCGGGGGTGCGGTATACGTTGACGCCGTGCTTTTCTTTCAGCTTGATCAGGTCATCGGCATAACGAAGGGTGCTGTACCAGTAAAAGTTCGAGTTCTCGGCCTCTGACGCGTACCTGAGAATGTTCTGATGTTCCTTCGACAGCGAATTGAACTTCTTCGCGTTGAAGGTGACCTCAAAGCATTCCTGCGACTGATGGAAGCTGGCCAGATGGTAATGCTTGGAAACGTCCTGCATGCCAAAGTCGCTGTCCGAGGTCGGATTATTGAACTCGGCTGCATCGATCAGGCCGCTCTTCATCGCCGGCTGGATTTCACCGCCAGGCAACTGCACGACCGACATGCCCATTTCCAGCAGAACGTCTGCGGCCAGGCCAACGGTGCGGTACTTCAGGCCCTTCATCTGATCGGAGCCCTTGATCTCTTCCTTGAACCAACCCAGCGGCTGCGCCGGCATCGGGCTGTTGAAGAAGCTAACCAGGTTGAGGCCCAGGCTGTCCATCAGTTCATTGAACAGTTCCATGCCGCCGCCATAATGGATCCAGCCGAGCATTTCCTGCGCCGACCAGCCGAAGCAGGGACCGGTTCCGAACAGGGAAGCCGCCTTGGACTTGGAATACCAGTAAGCGGGAACGTAATGCGCGCCATCGAGGACGCCGCGATGCACAGCATCCTGCATCTGGCTGGTCTTGACCACGGAGTCAACCGACAGTAGATCGATCTTCAGGCTATCGGTCATGGCGTTCACGCGGGCAACATAGTTCTTGGCATCTTCAAGGAAAATGCCGCCGCCCCAGGCGGCCTGAACCTTCAGGGTAACCGGAGCAGCCCTGGAAACACTCGGCATCGAAACGGCTGCGGCGGTACCCGCGGCAGCGCCAACACCTACTTTAAGAAATTTTCTGCGGCTGGCCGTCTTGGCCTCTGAGACCTTGTTTGTCATTGGTTTCCTCCTCTGGACTTCAAGGTATTAAAATGAAGCGCGTATGGTGCGCAGCCGGCAAAACCGGAAAATCGCGCACTGTCCCGCTTTAGAATACTAACACTGAACCTCGGATGAATATGGAATGGCTCCCTGTCCGATATCCTTGAGTTAACCGTTACGTCCCGCGAGGCACGCTCCGGCAGCCACAAAGTTCAACATTTTCGGCGTCGGTGCAACATAAATTGCAAATTGTATGCGATTCAAAAGGTTAGCCGATTATTTATCATCTGCACACTTACGGGGCGGCTCAATTGTTTCCTATGCCACCCGATCACCCGGTTCCCGGCCTGCGAATATAGCGTCAAGATTATCGAGCGCTCGATAACCCATCGCATCGCGGGTCTCGCGGGTGGCGCTGCCTATATGGGGTAACAGGAACGTGTTGTCCAACTCGCGGTAGCGAGGATCGATCGCCGGTTCGCTATTGTATACGTCCAGCCCGGCCGAATACAGCTTGCCCGACTTCAGCGCCGTAACCAGCGCGTCGTCATCCACCAGGGCTCCGCGCGCCGTGTTGATCACGATGGCGCCGTCCGGCAACAGACCGATTCGCCGCGCGTTCAACAAACCAGTCGTTTCCGGGGTCGCCGGGCAATTCAGCGACAGCACATCGCAAAGCGGCAACATCTCTTCCAGCGATTCGTGGAAAACAGCGCCCTGTTCCAGCGCCGAGTCGATGCGCCGGCGGTTATGGTAATGTACTTCCATGTCGAAACCGCGCATCCGCCGGGCCACGATCTGGCCCACCCGGCCCATGCCGACGATGCCGACCCGCTTGCCCGTAACCTGGACGCCGACCATGAAAGCCGGGCTCCAGTCCTTCCAGCCGGCGCCGCGCACCAGGCGCTCGCCCTCACTGGCGCGCCGCGCCGCGCCCAGCATGCAAAGAATGGCGATTTCGGCGGTCGCGTCACTTAGTACATCCGGCGTGTTGGTGACAATAATCCCGCGCGCGGCGGCCGCCTGAAGATCCACATGGTCCACCCCGACCGAAAAATTGGCGATCGCCTTGACGCAGTCTGGCAGCCGGGCAATGACCTCGGCGGAGAATCTTTCCGTATGGCAGGGCATGATCGCGTCCACGCCCTCGCTCAGCGCGACCAACTGGTCGCTGGAATAAAGCCGGTCATCCGGATTCAGCCTGGGTTTGTAGTCCTGGCGCAGTCGGTCTTCGACTGCGGGCGGTAATTTTCTGGTCACCAGAATGACAGGTTTTTCGCTCATTTATCATATTTCCTCGACTGTTTTCGGGCCGCATGGGCACAACCGGCGCCCTTGTAACATATTCGTTTACTTTTTCGCGTCATGATGCGTGACCGGTTGGCCTGACGACACCCTATATGTCGAGAGGCGGAATTTAGCGGCCGGATTGGGAAGCGACACATATTTTTTTGGAGCATTAAATAATGCGAGGGTTGCGCGCCGGTTTCCTGACAGGCCTGATTCTTTTTCTCGGCGCCTGTACCGTATCGCCCGACCCGGGACCGGAAGCGCGCGCCGCGGCTGAACAGCTTTCCGCCGACATTAATGCCCGCAGCGCATTTTACAGCGCCAGCCCGGAACAAAACGAACCCGATATTAAACTGTTTGCACGCGTATTCGAACGGGTCAGGTCCGACTATGTGCGCTCCGTGGATCAGGATATTCTGCTTGCCGCCGCAGCCACCGCGATCGAGGACGCAGACCCCGAGCCGGGTGAATCCAGCCGTAACTGGCTGGTGGAGCGCGCCATGAAGGGGATGCTGGAATCGCTGGATCCCTACAGTACCTATTTGCCGGAAAACGAATATACCGCGATGAAGGAATCGATGCATGGTCGCTTTGGTGGGCTGGGCATCCAGATTGCCGCACCCGAGAAAGGCGGCGGCATCGTCGTGGTGTCGCCTCTGGAAGGAACGCCAGCGGACCGGGCGGGTTTACGACCCGGTGACATTATCACCCATGTCGACGGCAAAAACATTATGGGAAAAACGCTGCGCGAAGTTGTAAATGAACTGCGCGGCGACGTGGGAACGCGTGTTGTGTTGACCATTGAACGCGAATCGACCAGCACCTTCGACGTGCCGCTGGTACGCGACGTTATCCGCATGGATATTGTCAAGTGGCGCCTTGAAGGTGAGTTCGGTTATTTGCGGATTGCCAGTTTTACCGAGAACGCGGCCGAGGAAGTAGAGGATGCCGTTCAGGAAATCCGGCAGCATCTCGGCGGTCGCATGGCTGGCCTGATCATTGACCTGCGCAACAATCCGGGCGGTCTGCTGATCGAGTCCGTTGCCGTTTCCGACGCTTTTATCGAAAGCGGCGATATCGTGTCGACCAAAGGCCGCAAGAGAAAACAGCGCTACCGCGCCACGGCCGGCGACATTGTCGGCGGCTTGCCGATCGTCGTCTTGATCAACAAGGGCTCTGCCTCGGCCGCGGAAATTCTCGCCGGCGCATTGAAGGACCATGACCGCGCCATCCTCATCGGTGGCCGCAGCTATGGCAAGGGCACGGTCCAGACGATTATTCCGATGGGTCGGGGGACGGCGATGAAACTGACGACCGCCCGGTATTTCCGGCCGCTCGGCGAGTCCGTCGATGGCGGCATCCAGCCCGACGTTGAGGCAGAAGACGATATCCAGACCGAACTGGACGAAGGCCTCGCGCGCGCCATCGCCGAACTCAGCCGCATGGCCAGCCTCTAAAAATTTTCCGCTTGCGTGGGCGGCTCAGGCCCGTTCCCCCAGTCGCCTGCCCTCGGGTAAATTCGCAAGGCTTGCCTCGATAGCGTCCTGATCGGGCAGACTGCTCTGTGATCCCGCTATCCGGCAGGCGAGACCAGCGCCGGCCGAGGCACGGCAGAGTGCATCGTATAGCCCCATTCCATTGTCCAGCGCCGCCGCCAATCCGCCGCAGAACGCATCGCCCGCCGCCGTGGTATCGACCGGCGCGATCGGCAGGGCCGGGATCGAATAACCGCCATCCGGCCCGAAAGCCAGCGCGCCGGCGCCACCCAGCGTAACAATGCAGGTCAGCCCATATCGTTGTGCCAGCAACCGCGGTACCCGGGTCGGCTGGTCCGTGTCCAGGCCCAACTCACCAGCCAGCGTCGCCGCCTCGATCTCGTTGGCCACCAGGTAATCGACCGACCGCAGGACGGTCTCGGGCACCATGCCGGCCGGCGCCATGTTTAGGAGTACTCTTGCGCCGACGGCCTTAGCCCGCTCGATGATAGCCCAGTTTTCCTTGGCGGGGACTTCCATCTGCAGGGACACCAGGGTATCGGGGCCCAGTGCCGAATCTGGGACCTGGGACGCGCGCGCGTCCAGATTGGCGCCGCTCGCCACGACGATCGAATTTTCGCCACCGGAATCCACCCAGATGGTTGCGGCTCCGGTTGGCCGTTCCGAAACCGCGACTCCGTCCAGTCCGACGCCGGCCTCGCGCAACATGACCAGTGCTCGGTCCGCGAAGCCGTAAGGGCCCACTTGCCCGAACAATAAGGTAGTCGCCCCGGCACGGGCGGCGGCCACGGCGGTATTCGCCCCTTTGCCGCCTGGATAGAGATTGTATGCGTCGGACAACACGGTCTCGCCCGGCCGCGGCAAGGCGTGGACCTGGATGACCATGTCTATATTAATCGAGCCGAAGACGACGATCATGCGGCGGCGGTCCTTTCGCTTAACACTTCAAAATTAGTGGGACAAAAGCACCGGCACCGTCATATGTCCCAGAATGTGTCTTGTCGCCCCACCCAACACCAGTTCGCGCATGCGCGAATGGCCATAGGCGCCCATCACCACCAGGTCGGCGCCGCTGTCCGCAACCTGATTCAGCAGCACGTCGCCCACCTCAATGTCAAGGCCCGAGGTTTTGCTGGCTTGGGCTTTCAGGCCGTGGCGCGCCAGATGTTTGGCAATGTCCGCGCCCGGTATGTCGCCAATACCGCGGGGTTCAACGGCGAACACCTCGATGCTGTCAGCGGATTCCAGAATCGGCATCGCGTCCGAGACCGCGCGCGCGGCCTCGCGGCTGGCATTCCAGGCGATCAGCACTTTTTTGCCGATCTCTGCCGGCGCGCCAATATAGGGGATGACCAGAATCGGGCGGCCGCTGACCATGATCAGATCGTCGGCAAGATCATCGCCACTGGCGGGGCCTTCGGGTCCGCTCTGGGAAATTACCGTCAGGTCGGCGTAACGGCTGCGCAGCGATAGCGCTTCCAATGTCCGGCCGCTGGCCACTGACCATCCGCTTTTGCCGGTCAGTCCGGCCGCGCGAACCGCATCGTCAAAGATCTCACGCGCCTTGTCCAGGGCCACCTGGCGCTGTTGCTTGAGAATTTCCACCGCCGACTGCGGGATCTCGACGCCTACATAGCCCGGTATTTCAGGCGGCTGGTTGACCGCCAGCCCGGTCAGATGCGCATCGTGCCGCAACGCCAACGAGCAGGCGGCCGCCACCGTGCCGGGGGCTTGCGCGGAATTATCGACATAAACCAGAATATCCTTTAACGGCATTTTCCGAACCTCTTGTTAACATATGAAATCCCAAATCCGACTCTCGCATAAATGGCCGGGAACGTCATTGATTTCCCTCAAAATATCGCGCCCGGCGGCGGAGCCGTATCAATACGCCCTTCCTCGACGCCATGGCAGGCGACAAGCTGGCCGCCGGCATCGATGCCTTCGGGGAATTCCACGCGGCAACGTTCGTTAGCGTAAGCACAGCGTGGATGGAAGGCGCATCCCGGTGGCGGATCGATGGGCGAGGGAAGTTCGCCCACCAGCTTGATCCGCGTGCCGCGCCGCCGTGGGTCGGCAACCGGCGTACTGGACAGCAATGCGCGCGTATAAGGGTGTCTGGGCGTGGTGAATATCGCCTCGCGCGGCCCCTGTTCCACCGCGCGGCCGAGATACATCACCATGACCTCGTCGGCGAAATGGCGAACGACGCTCAGGTCGTGCGAGATAAACAGATAGGTGAGGTTGAACTCTTCCTGCAGATCGACGAGAAGATTCAGCACTTGCGCCTGGATTGACACGTCGAGCGCGGAAACCGGTTCGTCCAGCACGATCAGTTTCGGCCGCAGCATCAGCGCCCGCGCGATCGCGATGCGCTGGCGCTGGCCGCCCGAGAACATATGCGGATAGCGGTCGTAATATTCCGGCCGCAGTCCGACGCGGTCCATCATTTCGCGGGCCGCGTCTGCTCGCTCCCTAGCATTCATCGCGGTGTTTATAACCAGCGATTCCTCCAGAATTGCGCCAACCTTTTTTCGGGGATTCAGCGAACCATAGGGATCCTGAAAAACGATTTGCACCTTCTTGCGCAATTCGCGGAGTGTCGGTTTGTCGGCTGCCCCCGCGTCAACGCCATCCAGCCGCAGAATACCTGAAGACGGGCGCTCGATCAGGGTCACGAGGCGGGCGAGGGTGGATTTTCCGCAGCCCGATTCCCCGACGACCGCCAGTGTTTTGCCGGCGGGCATGGAGAAACTGGTTCCCCGCAATGCCTTCAGTGTTACGTTCCCGGAAAACAGACCCTGGCCCACCTGATAATGGCGAGCCAGATCGACAGCTTCGACGACGGGCGTCATGCGTCGCCCCCCGTCAGAGGATAATGGCAGCGCACTGCCGATCCTCCCGCGGATTCCGACAACGCCGGCGGTTCGATGCGGCATTTGTCGGTCACCTGGCCGCAGCGCGGGTTGAACAGGCAGCCCTCCGGGCGGTCGCCGAGGCCCGGCACCACGCCGGCTATGGTCGGCAGACGGGGCCCGGTGCTGCGTTCGGGAAGCGCATTCAGGAGCGCCGCCGTATAGGGGTGGCGGGGTGCCGAGAACAGGCCGTCGACGTCCTGTTTTTCAACCTGTTGGCCGGCATACTGCACGGTGACCCGCTGCGCGGTTTCTGCGACCACGGCCATATCGTGAGTGATCAGGACCAGCGCCATGCCATGTTCGCGCTGCAAATCCAGCAACAGGTCCAGAATTTGCGCCTGGATAGTAACGTCCAGCGCCGTCGTCGGCTCGTCGGCGATCAGCAGGCGCGGGTTGCAGGCGATCGCCATGGCGATCATGACCCGTTGGCTCATGCCGCCCGAAAGCTGGTGCGGGAAGGCCTCGAGCCGGCTTTCGGGAGAGGGGATGCCGACCTGCTCCAGCAGTTCGATTGCCCGTTTGCGATGTTCCTTGCGGCTTCCGCCCAAATGGGTGGCCAGCATCTCGGTAATCTGGAATCCCGCGGTGAAGCATGGGTTCAGGCTGGTCATCGGTTCCTGGAAGATCATCGCCATGTCCTTGCCGCGGATAGACCGATGCTCGCGTTTCGACAGCGCCAGCAGGTTCCGCCCGTCGAACGACAACCGGTCAGCGGTTACGACGGCCGTCCAGGGCAGCAAGCCCATCAGCGCCAGCATGGCGACGCTCTTGCCCGATCCCGATTCACCGACGATGGCGACGACCTCTTCCCCGCCGACCGACAGATCGAGCCCGTCCACCGCCCTGAAAAGGCCGGCCTTGGTCCGAAAATCAACGGACAGGTTTCTGATTTCCAAAAGAGCCATTAGCGTTTCAGTTTCGGGTCCAGGGCGTCGCGCAAACCGTCACCCATCAGATTGAAGGCAAGGACAGTCACCAGGATCGCCAGGCCCGGGAAGGTCACAACCCACCAGGCCCGCAGCACGAATTCGCGAGAATCCGCCAGCAGCGTTCCCCATTCCGGGGTTGGCGGCTGTGCGCCCAATCCCAGGAAACCCAGCGCGGCGGCATCCAGGATCGCGCTGGAAAAGCTGAGCGTCGCCTGCACGATCAGAGGCGCCGCGCAGTTGGGCAGCACGGTGACAAGCATCAGTCGCGTGACGCCCGCCCCCGCGACCTTGCTGGCGGTCACATAGTCTCGCGACATCTCGCCGATCGCCGAGGCGCGGGTCAGCCGCACATAGTGGGGCAGATAGACGATCGCCAGCGAGAACATCGAATTGATCAGGCTTGGCCCCAGGATCGCGACCACCACGATGGCCAGCAACAGGCTTGGTAATGCCAGCATGATATCCATGGCTCGCATGATCAGGCTCTCCACCGGCCCGCGCATAAAGGCGGCAACCAGCCCCAGCGCGATGCCCGCCGACAGTGACAGGGTCACCACGATAATTCCGATCATCAGCGAATATCGCGCGCCGTGGATGATGCGCGACAGCATATCGCGGCCGACCGCGTCCGTGCCCAGCGGGAACGCCAGGGAACCGCCTTCCTCCCAGAAGGGCGGCTGCAGCAGATGGTCGCGATATTGTTCGATCGGCGAATACGGCGCGATCAAATCGGCGAAAATCGCCAGCAGCGCAACCGTCACGATCACCGCCAGCCCCGCCACCGCGCCCCTGTTTTCACTGAAATAGCTCCAGAATTCGCGCAGCGGATGGGGTGGCTTGGGGATGGCAGTTTCTATTATCCCGGTCATGACCTGCCTGCGTGTCGAATACGGGGGTTGATCAGCCCGTAGGCCAGATCGACAAAAAGATTCACTGTTATCACGATACAGGCGACCAGCAGGATTCCGCCCTGAACCGACGGATAGTCGCGCCGATAAATTGAATTAACCAGCCAGTTGCCGACGCCTGGCCAGGCGAAGATGGTTTCGGTCAGGATGGCGCCGGCCAGCAGGACGCCGGTCTGCAGGCCGATCGTGGTAATGACCGGGATCAGTGCGTTGCGCAGCGCATGCAGCCCGATAATGCGCGCCGGGCCCAGGCCCTTGGCATGGGCTGTACGGATGTAATCCTCGCCCAGCACCTCCAGCATTGCCGAGCGCGTCTGGCGCGCAATCACCGCCAGCGGGATCGTGCCTAGCACGATCGTCGGCAAGATCAGATGCCGCAGCGCTGATTTGAAAGCACCGGATTCATCGATCAGCAGGCTGTCGATCAGCATGAAGCCGGTGATTGGTTCGATATAGTAAAGCACCGATATGCGCCCGGATACCGGCGTCCAGCCCAAAGTCCCGGAAAACAGGATGATCAGCAGCAGCCCCCACCAGAATATCGGCATCGAATAGCCGGTCAGCGATATTCCCATGACCGTGTGGTCGAATACGGATCCACGGCGCACGGCGGCCAGAATTCCCACCGGAAGCCCGATCGCGAGGGCGAAGAAAAGGGCCATGAAGGAGAGTTCGATGGTGGCCGGGAAAAGGGTCAGGAATTCGCTAAGAACAGGTTCCCGGCTGACGATCGAGGTGCCGAAATCGCCCCGCAGAAGCTTGCCGATGAAGCCCAGATACTGCTCCCACAGCGGGCGGTCATATCCGAATTCCTTCAGTAGGTATGCGTGGCGTTCGGGGTCGATGCCGCGTTCGCCAACCAGCAGTTCTATGGGATCGCCTGGAATCAACCTGATCAGGAAAAAGGCAACGACCGTAACTCCGAAAAATGTCGGAACGACCATGCCAAAACGGGTGAGGAAAAAGCGAAACACTGTCAGGCGAAAGGGATAGCCGCAAGATTGGATGGGCGGGATTTTCCCCGCCCATCCAACGGAGCCATCCGGAACGCTATTTCAGGTCGACGCCATAGAAGATATGGCCGCCGAACGGATCTATACGGTAATCCGAAACTTCCTTGCGCACCGGCATGAAGACGACCGAATGGGCAATTGTTACCCAGGGGGCTTCTTCCTTGAAGACCAACTGAGCTTTTTCATAAAGCGCGGTCCGCTCGCCGATATCGCTGGTTCGCTTGGCCTTGATCAGAAGATCGTTAAACGGTTCATGGCACCAGCGCGCGCGGTTGGTTCCGTCCTTGGCGGCGTCGCAGCCCAGCAGCACATAGAGGAAGTTATCCGGGTCGCCATTGTCGCCGGTCCAGCCCAGCAAGACCGTGTCGTGCTCGCCGTTCTTAGAGCGTTTCAGATACTCACCCCATTCGAAGGTCACGATCTCCGCCTCGACGCCGATCTTGGCCCAGTCGGCCTGGATTATCTCGGCCATGCGTTTGGCGTTCGGGTTGTAGGGGCGCTGCACGGGCATGGCCCAGATATTGGTTTTCAGGCCCGCGGCCCCGGCCTCGGCCAGCAATGCCTTTGCCTTGGCGGGGTCATAGGGATAATCCTTGGTGGCCTCGTTATAGGACCAGATGGTCGGCGGGATCGGGTTCTTGGCCGCCTTGCCGGCGCCCTGGAAGACCGCGTCGATGATCGACTGTTTGTTGATCGCCATGTTCAACGCCTGGCGAACCCGCTTGTCGTCGAAGGGTTTTTTCTCGACGTTGAAGGCCAGATAACCGACGTTCAGACCTTCCTGTTCAAGCACGTTGATATCGGCATTGGCCTTTATCGCGTCGATATCGGCCGGGTTCGGATAAGGCATGACGTGGCATTCGCCAGCCTTTAGCTTTTGATAGCGCACGCTGGCATCCGGCGTGATCGCGAAGATCAGCGTATCGACCGCCGCCTTGCCGTCCCAATAGTCCGGATGGGCCTTGTAGCGGATGACCGCGTCCTTCTGATACTGGACCAGTTGGAAGGGACCGGTGCCGACCGGTTCCAGGTCAGCCTTCTCGGGCGTACCCGCCGCCATCATTTTATCGGCATGTTCGGCCGACATGATGGATGCGAAATCCATCGCCATATTGGCGATGAAGGGCGCTTCCGGCTCGTTCAGAACGAATTTAACCGTGTAGTCGTCGACCTTCACGATGGCCTTGATCAGCGCGGGCATGCTCATGCCCTGGTAATACTCGTAAGTGCCGCCCGAAATCTTGTAATAGGGGTGGTTTTCGTCACCCTGGCGATTGAAGCTGTGCAGCACGTCGTCGGCATTGAAATCGCGCGACGGCGTGAAGTTCTTCGTGGTGTGGAATTTGACGCCCTTGCGCAGCTTGAAGGTATAGCTCAGTTCGTCGCTCGACGCTTCCCAGGTTTCGGCAAGGCCGGGAACGATCTTGGTGCTGCCGCGCTCGAATTCGACCAGCTTGTTGAACAGCGTGCGCGAAGAGGCGTCGAAGGTCGTACCGGAAGTATAAAGCGAGGGGTTGAAGCCTTCCGGACTTCCCTCCGAGCAATAGACCAGTGTCTTGGCCGAAACGGTCGATGAAAACGCCAAGGCCGCGCACAAGCTGGCCGTAGCCGCAAAAATACGGTGTTTCACTTTGTTGTCTCCCTGTCATGTTCCAGTTGACCCGATCGGGTCAATCCTTTCGCCTGCTCTGTGGCGAATTAGTCTTGTGACTCTTTAGTAGGTTATTCGTTGGTAATTTCGTAAAATGCTAGGCTTCTTTCCGGTATGCTGTCAATCTATCTTGCACACCGTGCTTTCCGGGTCCGCCCGCCGCCCTATTTCAGGTCAACGCCATAGAAATAATGTCCACCAAGCGGGAATGTGCGGTAATTCATGACTTCGTTTCGCATCGGCGTGAAACTGATCGAATGGGCCATGGGGAGGATGGGAATTTCCTCGTCGAGAATTGCCTGCGCCAGTTCGTACAGGGTCTCGCGTTCGCCCGGGGTTTTGGCGCGGGCAGCCTCGTTCAGCAGGCGGTCGAAATTCTCGTTGCACCAATAGGATCTGTTGGCGCCCGAATCTGCAGCCTCGCAACCCAGGATCGGGGCAAGGAAGAGGCTCCGGTCCAGGGTTTCCGCGACCCAACCGAACAGCGCAACATCGTGCTGCCCGACCATGGTCTGCTTGATGAAGTCGCGGCCCGTGACGATGATGATTCTCGACTCCACACCGATTTTCAGCCAATCTTCGTGGATCATTTCCGCGGTGCGCCGGGCGTCCGGCATGTAGGGCCTGGCGACGGGGCTCGGCCAGATCTCGATCTCCAGCCCGGAAACGCCGGCTTCTTTCAGTAAACGCTTCGCGCCCTCGGGATCCGCGGGCGGTGGTGGTGGTGGCTTTCCGCGAGACCACAGGCCCCGTGGCGCCATGGTCGTCGCCGGGCGGCCGATACCCTGGTATATTTTTTCCAATATAGCTTCTCGGTCGATCGCCATTGCCAGCGCCTTGCGTACACGCGGATCTTTCAGCGATGACTGGCTGGTGTTGAAAGCCAGATAACCGACATCCATCCCGACCTGGCGCACCAGCTTGACATCGCCATCGAGCGTCATGGCAGGGATATCGGCGGGGTCCGGGTTGGCGATGAGATGGCATTCGCGGTCGCGCAGTTTCTGATAGCGCACAGTGGCGTCCGGGGTGATGGTGAACACCAGATTGTCCAGCGGTGTCTTGCCGCGCCAATAATCCCGGTGCGCCACATAGCGGATCAACGCATCCCGTTGATGCTGGACCAACTGAAACGGCCCCGTTCCCACGGGCTCATTATCCAGCCGTTCCGGCGTTTCCGCCGCCAGCATTGCACCGGCATATTCCGCCGACAGGATCGACGCGAAATCCAGCGTGAGTATCGACAGGATGGCCGGATAAGGGGATTCGAGCTCGAATATGACGGTCCCGTTATCTCCGGCGATCACCGATTTTATGATTTTCGGTAGTCCCAGACCCTGGAAATAGGGGTAAACGCCGCCGGATACCTGATGATAAGGATGCTTCGGATCCAGTTGCCGCATGAAGCTGAATACGACATCCTCGGCTGCGAGGGCGCGCGACGGCGTAAATTGGCGCGTCTTGTGAAACTGCACGTTCGGCCGCAACTGGAATTCGTACCGAAGCCCATCGTCCGAAACTTGCCAGGAAGTGGCAAGCGAGGGAACGATTTCAGTGTTGCCCGGTTCGTAGGCGACCAACCGGTCGTAAATCTGGCGCGAGGAGGCGTCGAACGTCGCCTGGCGGAAAGAGAGCTGCGGATTGAGGGTGTCCGGGCTTTCGTCGGAACAGAATACGAGCGTTTTCACCTGTGCGGTGGCCTCGCCAGCGAACGCTACCAGGAACAGAGCCGCCAAAAGAAAACGCAGAATCTTCACGCGTGGATGCTCCCATGGCTCCTGTCGTCGATCATTACAGGCTAGAGCATCATCCGATCAATTGGAATCGCTTATGCGACCCAATAGATTGGATATTGCCCTGGGCTCGGCGCTTTGACCATGTCAATGCATTGCGCAGTTCTCTTTGACTTCCCCGCAAGCCCGTGTAATTTTGCGGCAGCGCCGGGACATTCCGGTAATTCGAGCCCAAAACAAGGAAATTCAACATGGCCATTTCAGCCGGAAACTCCCCGGAAAGCCGGGACATTGCCAGCGTAATGCATCCCTATACCAACCTCGTCAAGCATGAGGAAACAGGGCCGGTTATCATTGCGCGCGGCGAAGGCGTATGGGTCTACGACAATGCCGGCAAGGGCTATATTGAGGGGCTGGCTGGCCTGTGGTCGACGTCGCTCGGTTTCGGCGAGGAACGGCTGGTCGAGGCGGCGGCGCGCCAGATGCGCGAACTGCCCTATTATCATGCCTTCGCATCGAAGAGCCATATGCCGCTGATCGAGCTGTCGGAGCGGCTGAAGGAACTGGCGCCGGTGCCGATGTCGCGTGTTTTCTTCGCTAATTCCGGGTCGGAAGCGACCGACACGGTGGTCAAGATCGTCTGGTACTACAACAATGCCCTGGGTCGGCCCGACAAGAAGAAGATCATCAGCCGCATGAAGGCCTATCACGGCGTCACCGTTGCGTCGGCCAGCATGACCGGTTTGCCCGCGAACCACATGGATTTCGACCTGCCGATCAAGAACATCCTGCACGCCGACTGCCCGCATTATTACCACAATGGCGCCGACGGCGAGAGCGAGGAGGACTTCGCGACCCGCATGGCCGCGAACCTGGAGAAACTGATCCTCGACGAGGGCCCGGACACGGTCGCGGCCTTTATCGGCGAGCCCATCATGGGCGCCGGCGGCGTTATCGTGCCGCCCGCGACTTATTGGGAAAAGGTCCAGGCCGTACTGGAAAAATACGATATCCTGCTGATCGCCGACGAGGTGATTTGCGGTTTCCACCGCACGGGCAATACCTTCGGCTCGCAGACCTACAACATCAAGCCCAACATGATGACCATGGCCAAGGCGCTGTCGTCATCTTATCTGCCGATTTCGGCGGTGATGATGGATGAAAAGGTCTATTCGACGATCCGCGACAATTCCGGCAAGATCGGCATCTTCGGTCATGGCTACACTTACAGCGGCCATCCGGTATGTGCAGCCGTGGCGCTGGAGACCCTGAAGATATACGAGGAGCGCGATATCCCCGGGCATGTACGTTCGGTGGCGCCGGGTTTCCAGGGCGGGTTGCGCGGTTTCGCGGACCATCCGCTGGTGGGCGAGGTTCGCGGCACCGGTCTGATCGGCGCGATCGAGATGGTAAAAAACAAGGAAACGCGCGAGAATTTTGCGCCGACCGACGGCGTCGGTCCATTCTTCATGGCGCGTGCGCAGGAACATGGTCTGCTCTGCCGGGCCATGGCGAACGATACCGTGGCTCTCTGCCCGCCCTTGATCGTCAAGGAAGACGAGATCGCGGAGATCATGGTTCGATTTGGCAAGGCACTGGACGATACGGCGGCGATGGCCGCCAAACTCTGAGGACTCCGGTTGCCGCGGGCTGCGACAAATGGTCCCGCCTTTGATGTACGTCAAGTTGCGTGTATCGGGGCGGGGTTATGGTATTTTAAGCCGTGAGCGGGGGGCCGAGAGAGGAATCTGCGATGATTAGCTATGACCGTTTTTTCCAGGACAGACTGCAGGCACTCAGGAACGAGGGCCGGTACCGGGTTTTTGCCGATCTTGAGCGCAAGGCCGGCGAGTTCCCGAACGCGCTGTGCCATGACGGTGGCGAGCTGTCCGACGTAACGGTCTGGTGTTCAAACGATTATCTGGGCATGGGGCAGAGCGAACTGGTGCGCGATGCCATGGTTGAGGCGATCGACAAGTGCGGCGCCGGTGCCGGTGGCACGCGCAATATCTCCGGCACCAACCATTACCATGTGCTTCTTGAACAGGAACTGGCCAGCCTGCACGGCAAGGAAGCGGCGCTGCTGTTTACCTCGGGCTATGTCGCCAACATGACGACCCTGTCCACGCTGGGCTCGCAGTTGCCGGGCTGTATCCTCTATTCGGATTCGCTGAATCATAATTCGATGATCGAGGGCATCCGTCATTCCCGCGCCGAAAAACGCATTTTTGAGCATAACGATCCGGCTGATCTCGACCGACTGATGGCGGCCGATGACCCGGACGTGCCGAAAATCGTTATTTTCGAGTCGGTTTACTCGATGGATGGCGATATCGCGCCGATCGCCGAGATCTGCGACGTCGCCGAAAAACACAACGCAATCACCTTCCTCGACGAGGTTCACGCGGTTGGCATGTACGGCCCGAACGGCGCGGGGGTCGCCGAGCGCGAAGGCGTGATGGATCGCATCGACATCATCCAGGGCACGTTGGGCAAGGCCTTTGGCGTGGTCGGCGGTTATATAGCGGCATCGTCCGATCTGGTCGATTTTGTGCGCTCCTTCGGTAATGGTTTCATCTTCACGACTTCGCTGCCGCCGGCGGTGGCGGCCGGTGCGTGCGCAAGCGTACGCCATGTGCGCAACACCCAGGCGCTGCGCGACCGGCACCAGGAGCGCTCGGAAACGTTGAAGAACAGGTTGAAGGAAGCAGGCCTGCCAGTGATGCCGTCGGTCTGTCATATCGTGCCGTTGCTGGTGGGCGACGCGGCGTTGTGCAAGCGGGCCAGCGACCTTCTGCTGGAGCGTCACCGCATCTACGTCCAGCCGATCAACTATCCGACCGTGCCTATGGGCGCGGAACGGTTGCGGCTTACTCCCTGCCCGTTGCACGATGATGCGATGATGGATCGGCTGGTCGAAGCGCTGATCGATGTGTGGCGGGACCTCTCGCTGAAACGGGCCGCCTGATATCAAATGCAGCCATAGGGCGTTAATGCCTGTAATCCGGCGGGAATGAGAAAGTTCCCGTCGCGTGGATGCTATTGCCTTTAATGCACTATCCCCTTTACTTTTAGGCGTGCTTATTTAAGCATAGAGACAGAGTCGGGATTGCCGACCGCCAAGGTGCATTGTGTTGCGCTGGACTATGAGAACAGGGAATATAAGTCAGTTATGACAAATGATAACGAGCCGATCGTACGGTTCATTGACGTCCAGAAGAGCTACGATGGTGAAATTCTTGTCGTCAAGAAACTCAATCTGGATATTGCGCGCGGTGAATTCCTCACGATGCTTGGTCCGTCCGGCTCTGGGAAAACCACTTGCCTGATGATGCTGGCCGGGTTCGAGCCGGCGACAAATGGCGAGATCACGCTGAACGGTAAGCCGATCAACAATGTACCGCCCCACAAACGCGGCATTGGCATGGTATTTCAGAACTACGCGCTGTTCCCGCATATGACGGTGGCTGAAAACCTGGCCTTCCCGCTGGAAGTCCGGCGCATGGGCAAGGGCGACGTGGAAAGCCGCGTGACCCGCGCGCTTGAAATGGTCCGCCTGCCGGAAATGGCGGGGCGTCGTCCCGGGCAGCTTTCCGGTGGCCAGCAGCAGCGCGTGGCCGTGGCCCGCGCCCTGGTATTCGACCCGGACCTGGTTTTGATGGACGAGCCACTCGGCGCGCTAGACAAGAACCTGCGCGAGGAAATGCAATACGAAATCAAACATATCCATGAAAGCCTGGGCGTGTCGGTGGTCTATGTGACCCATGACCAGTCGGAGGCGCTGACCATGTCGAACCGGATCGCCGTGTTCAACGACGGCGTGGTGCAGCAGCTATCGACGCCGGATGCCCTTTACGAGCGGCCGGAAAATGCCTTCGTTGCCGGCTTCATCGGCGAGAATAACCGGCTGATGGGGACAGTGAGGGAAGTCAACGGGGAGAGTTGCGTGGTCGACGTGGACGGTGGCGGTAACGTCGTCGCCCTGCCGGTTAATATCGGCGGTGTTGGAGAGCGCACAACCCTGTCGCTGCGCCCCGAACGGGTGACCATAAATCCGCCGGAAGGCTCGGTTCCCAACGTCTTCGAAGGAACGGTGGAGGAACTGATCTATCTGGGCGACCACATTCGCTCGCGCGTCAATGTGTGCGGCCATGACGACTTCATCGTGAAGGTGCCAAACGCTTCGGGGCATGCCGCGCTCGTGGAAAAAACAAAGGTGAAGGTAGGTTGGGAATTTGAGGATTGTCGGGCGCTTGACGCCTGACTGTCAGGTCGGACTTTGCAGGCCAACTGGTTTCGGGGGGGCTGGAACAGCGGGCCGACTTGAAAACTAGCCGCTGGCATTGCCGGCATAACGAAAACCGAAACGAGGAAGTACCAAAATGAAATCGTTTTTTAGAGTAAGTTCTCTGGCTGTTGCGGGGCTATTTGCCGCGTCGGCTGCCCAGGCGGAAACCCTTACCATTGTCTCATGGGGTGGAGCCTATACCAAGAGCCAGATTGAGGCTTATCACAAGCCCTATATCAAGAAGACTGGCATCACGATCAATTCGGAGGACTACAGCGGTGGTCTCGCCGAGGTCAAGGCGCAGGTGGAAGCCGGTAACGTCACCTGGGATCTGGTCGATCTCGAGCTTTCCGACGTAGTTCGCGGCTGCGACGAAGGGCTGCTGGAAGAGCTGCCGCTCGATGGCCTGCCGCCCGCGCCCGACGGCACGCCGGCCATCAAGGATTTCCTGCCCGGCACGCTGCATGAATGCGGTATCGCGACCATCATCTGGTCGACCATCTATGCCTACGACAAGGGCAAGTTCCCGAACGGCGGCCCGACGACGATGGCGGATTTCTTCGACACCAAGAAGTTCCCCGGCAAACGCGGCATGCGCAAGGGCCCGAAGCCGAACCTGGAAATGGCCCTGATGGGGGATGGCGTCCCGGCCGACAAGGTCTATGAAGTGCTCAGCACCCCGGCCGGCGTCGATCGCGCCTTCGCGGTTCTCGACAGCATCAGGGACGACGTCCTGTGGTGGGAAGCCGGCGCCCAGCCGCCGCAGATGCTGGCCGACGGCGAAGTGGCGATGACCACCGCCTATAACGGCCGTATCTTCAACGCGGTCGCCACCGAGAACAAGCCGTTCGAGATCGTCTGGGACGGCCAGGTCTGGGATCTCGATCTTTGGGGCATCCCGAAGGGCTCGAAAAACAAGGCCGCTGCGATTGAGTTCATCAAGTACTCGACCGGCACCCAGCGCCTTGCGGACCAGGCGGCATGGATTTCCTACGGTCCGGCGCGCGCCTCGTCGATCCCGCTGATCGGCAAGCATGCCGAAGCCGGTGTCGAGATGGGCCCGCAAATGCCGACTGCGCCTGCTAACTTCAAGAACGCCCTCCAGAACGATTTCGAATGGTGGGCTGACCATCAGGACGAACTGAACGAGCGGTTCGCTGCCTGGCTGGCCAAATAATACCCGTTACCGGGGAGGACGGGCGCAGCCCGTCCTCCCTGTTTTTTTCGAGTTCAAGAAATAAAAAATTCCTACAGGGACGGCAAGGCTGAAATGGCCGACATAGCGGCGAACCAGACGGTACTGACGACGGCGGACGGCGTACCGCTGAAAACCAAATTGAAACAGACCGAGCGGCGTATGAAAATTCGCGCCTTGGGGCTGGTCTTGCCCTTGCTCGCGTTTATTTCCATCACTTTTATCTGGCCTATCGGCCTCATGGTTTATCGCGGTGTCGATAATCCCGTGTTCAGCGTGGCCATGCCGAACACCAATGCTGCGTTGGCGCGCTGGGACGCGCAAGCAGATGAATTGCCGCCGGACGATATCATCGCCATCGTGGCGCGGGACCTGATTCAGGCGCGCAAGGACAAGACGATGGGCAAGGTCGCGACGCGCATGAACTACGATCTGCCTGCTTCGCGCTCGCTGATAACATCCACGTCCCGAAAGCTTGCCAAGATCGAGGGGGATGTTTCCTGGGCCGAGGAAATGGTCAAGATCGACAAGCGCTGGGGTGAACGTAAAACCTGGATGGCCATGCGGCTTGCGTCCGATCGTTACTCCATGGCTTTCTATATGGCCGCACTCGACCGGACTTTTGACGAAGACGGCGAAATCACAATGCAGCCGGAAGAACGGCAGATTTACGTCACCCTGTTTTGGCGCACCATATGGGTCAGCCTTCTCATAACGGTTCTGTGCATCCTGCTGGCCTATCCGATCTCCTACCTGATGGCGACCCTGCCATTGAGAACCAGCAACTTGTTGATGGTTATGGTCCTGCTGCCATTCTGGACGTCGCTGCTGGTGCGCACCACTTCATGGATCGTGCTGCTGCAAAAACAGGGCGTACTGAACGACATCCTGGTGTTCATCGGCATATTCAGCGACGAGAGCCGCATACGCATGATTTACAACATGCAGGGCACGGTAATTGCGATGACGCATATCCTGTTGCCCTTCATGGTGCTGCCGCTCTACAGCGTGATGAAGACGATTTCGCCCAGTTATGTGCGCGCCGCCCGATCGCTTGGCGCCACGCCATCGCGCGCCTTCTGGAAGATATATTTTCCGCAGTCGGTGCCGGGTATCGGCGCGGGCTCGATCCTCGTTTTCATCCTGGCGGTCGGTTACTACATTACGCCGGCCCTGGTCGGCGGCGAATCGGGCCAGTTGATTAGTAATTTCATCGCCTTCCATATGCAGAAATCACTGAACTGGGGCCTGGCGGCGGCGCTGGGCGGCATACTGCTGGCCGGCGTGCTGGCGCTGTACTGGCTCTATAACAAGCTTGTCGGCATCGACAACATGAAGATGGGATAGCGACATGGCCTTGCCCGCATACGCGACCCCGCTGGACCGGATCTGGCATTACGGATTCCGCACCGTTTGCGGTGCGATTTTCCTGTTCCTGATCATGCCGATCCTGGTGATCATCCCGCTGTCCTTCAACGCCGAACCCTATTTCACCTTTACCCCCGGCATGCTCCAACTCGATCCGGACGCTTTTGGATTGCGCTGGTACGAGGATATAATCAATAACGAACAGTGGATACATTCCATAAAGAACAGCTTCATCATCGGCATTGCGGCGACGATCCTCGCTACCTCCCTGGGTACGCTGGCGGCACTTGGGCTCAGCCGCTCTTATCTGCCCTACCGAAACGCGCTCATGGGGCTTCTTATCTCACCGATGATCGTGCCGCTGATCATTTCGGCCGCCGGCATGTTTTTCTTCTATTCCGATGTCGGCCTCGCGCAGACTTATCCGGGCATCATCCTGGCGCATACGGCGCTGGGCACGCCCTTCGTCGTCATTACCGTGACCGCGACTCTGATTGGCTTCGACCACAGCCTGACGCGCGCGGCGCAGAATCTCGGCGCCAATCCGACGACGACATTCTTCAAGGTGCAAATGCCGCTGATTCTGCCGGGTGTGATTTCCGGCGCACTGTTCGCCTTCGTCACCTCCTTCGACGAGGTCGTGGTGGTGCTGTTCCTGTCCGGCTTCGAGCAGCGCACCGTCCCGCGCCAGATGTGGTCCGGCATCCGCGAGCAGATCAGCCCCACGATCCTGGCCGTCGCCACGCTGCTGATCACCTTCTCCATCATCCTGATGACTGGGCTGGAACTGCTGCGCCGCCGCAACGAGCGCCTGCGGGGGCTGTCTCCCGGCTGATCCGAAAAATGTGATTTGAATTTATTAACCGGATTCCCATATTTAGGTGTAATATTGGTCCCGGAGCTTTTGCACGGACGGAAACATCATGTATCGCGACAACACGCTCATTCCCGCCGAAGCGGTGCGGCTCGCCGCACTGGGTAGCCTTGCCGATGGCGACAAGAGCTATGGCGACCTGGCGCGCGAGATTCGTTTCTTCGTTGCGCGTATCGTCGGGCCGTCGCTCGATCTACTGGGCACATCGCTTGAACTGCTGCGGCTTGAGGGCCTGATCGAGGCGCTGGACGGCACGGCCGCCACCGAAACCCTGCCCGACGAAGCCATGCTCCGCATCACGGATGAGGGCAAGGCCGCATTCCATGTCCTGATGACCTCCAATGTCCGGGGCCTGGCAAACGATCTCAGTCGTCTGGTGATCGCGCTGAAGATGCGCTTCCTGCAGTTGCTATCCGAGGAAGACCGCCACGAACAGGCGGAAATTATGGCGGAAGCATATGAAACCGAGCTTGCCCGGCTACAGGATCTGCGCGCCAGTTACGCTAATGGCTTCCTGGCCGAATGGCTGGACCACGAAATCGCCGAGGCGACCGAACGCCGGGACTGGTTCACAGCCCTGGACGCCCGCATCTGAACGGACATTCGTCCACCCTCTAAATAGTTCGTCAACGAATAGCGCCTAGAATTGCAGTCAATCATGGGCTGCAGGCAATACGCCTGCGGTAAGCCTTAATTGGCGGCAAAATAGAAGGGGCTGAAAAGGCGTGAACTGGACGGTCGGACAAATCCTGGAACTCGCGCCGGACGCGAGCAGCGAGAAGGCCGGCCGCGGGCTGGCGAAGGCCGCCAAATGGTCGCTTCTCGGTCGTGATGACCGCACCCTGTGGGGCGAAATCAGCGGCAGCGGCAAAAAACCCTATCAAGCCCGCATCGACCTTTCCGAACCCGCCTTCAAATGCAGTTGTCCCAGCCGCAAATTTCCCTGCAAACATTCGCTCGGCCTGTTCCTGATATTCGGCGAGGACGCGCGGGCCTTCACCGAGGGCCAACCACCGGACTGGGTCGAAGACTGGCTGTCGGGTCGCGACGGGCGGGCTGAAAAGAAGGCCAAGCGGGCGGAAATGAAAAAAGACACGCCAGTCGATCCCGAGGCCCAGGCCAAGCGCACTGCCGCCCGCGAGAAAAAAATCGCCGACGGGCTGAACGAATTGGAGATCTGGCTGGCCGACCTGTTGCGTCGCGGATTCGCTGGTTTGGCGGCTGAGTCCTATTCCTTCTGGGACGCCATGGCGGCGCGTCTGGTGGATTCCCAAGCGCCGGGATTGGGCCGGCAGGTGCGCCAACTCGGTGGACTGGTATCCTCCGGAGATGGGTGGGAGGCCCATTTGCTGTCCGCCATTGCCCGGCTGCACCTCATAACCCAAGGTTATCGCCGTATTGAAAGCCAGGAGCCCGGCCTGCGCGACGATCTGCGCGCCGCCATTGGCTGGACCGTCGCCAAGGACGATCTCACGGACTTGCCCGGTATCACCGACGAATGGGTCGTGATGGGCCAGCGGATAGAGGAAGAAGACCGTGTCCGCGCCCAGTGGAACTGGCTGTGGGGCATGCAAACCTGCCGACCTGCCCTGATCCTGAATTTCGCCGCCGGCAACCAGCCGCTCGACGCCAGCCTTGTGGCTGGCACGCGGTTTAAGGGAGAACTGGTGTTCTATCCGGGCGGCCTTTCCCTGAGAGCGTTGATTCGCGATCGCGACGGCGATACCCAGCCGGCCGACGGCTTTCCCGCCGCGCCTGCCGTTTCAGACGCGTTGCGAACATATGGAACGGCGCTTGCCAATGCGCCTTGGCTGGAACGCTGGCCGCTGGCGGTTGGCGGCGTGCGGCCGATGCGGCGGGTTGACGGTTCGTGGCTGTTGATAGACGCCTCCGGTGCGGCGCTGCCCATTGAAC
>JADFVY010000212.1 GCA_015222795.1 Pseudomonadota bacterium
CAGTCGCCGCCTACGAACCGCCTACCTCCAGCGAATAACCAGCGCCCCTCACCGTGCGGATCGGATCGCGGCCGGTCGCCGCGCGCAGGGCCTTGCGCAGGCGGCCTATGTGGACGTCGACGGTGCGGTCCTCGACATTTATGTCGCGGCCCCAGACGGCGTCGAGGATCTGGTCGCGGCTGTAGACGCGGCCGGGATGTTCCATGAAATGGCGCAGCAGTTTGAATTCAGTGGGGCCCAGTTCGACTTCGGCTCCACCGATGCGAACCCGATAAGCGGCCAGATCCATGACGATGTCGCCGGCGGTTAATTCATCGGCGCCGGTGGCCGGGCGGGCCCGGCGCAGGAGGGCGCGGACACGGGCTATCAACTCGGCCGGCGAAAAGGGCTTGGTGACGTAATCGTCGGCGCCGGTGTCCAGGCCGCGGATCCGGTCGGCTTCCTCGCCCTTGGCGGTCAGCATGATGACCGGCAGCTCGCGGGTTGCCGGGTCGCGACGAATGCGGCGGCAGATTTCGATGCCGCTGAGATGTGGCAACATCCAGTCCAGCAACACCAGATCCGGCTGCTCCTCGGCCAGGGCTTCGATGGCCTGCTCGCCATCGGCGGCGACACGAACAGTGAAGCCCTCTTTTTCAAGGTTATAGGCCAGCAGCGTGGAAAGCGCCGCCTCATCCTCGACGATGAGGATATGCGCGGTCATCGATACCAAGGAGCGTTGATAATGACCCATTTGATGGCGCGCGGCGGCCCGCCGGGCAGGCGTGGTCCGCGGGGCGATGTTTGCATCGGGCAAGGGCCGCAACGCACCCGGAGGGCCGCCGCGCGCCACCGAAGGCCGGGCTCCCTTGACCGCTCGCGACGTTGCGATCCGCTTGTGGTGTGCGGCACCACGGCGCGAACCGCGCCTGACGAGCGGACAAGGGAACCCGGTCAAATGAGTCATTATCAACGCTCCTTGGTATTTAGTCCGACTCGCCGGTGATCTCGTCCCGGTCCGGCAGCGAATCCTTCAGTGGTTTCGCCTTGACCCGGAAATAGATGGTTTCGGCGATGTTGGTGACATGGTCGCCGATGCGCTCCACATTTTTGGCGACAAACAGCAGTGTCGTGTAGGAGCCGATATTGCGCGGGTTTTCCATCATGTAGGTCAGGTATTCGCGGAACAGGCTGCCATAGAGATCATCGACTTCCTCGTCGCGCAACCAGACCTCCACCGCCTTGTCGGTATCGCCGGACAGCGAAGCGTCCAGCACATCCTTCAGCATCGCCAGCACCAGCTTTCCCAGGCGCTGAATGCCGGCGACGGCGGATGGGTGGGGCGGTTCCGCGATCGTGGCGCCACGCCGGCACATGTTTTCCGCATGGTCGGCGATGCGTTCCAGGTCGGAGGCAATGCGTAGCGCCGACAGGATATAACGAAGATCGATGGCCATGGGCTGGCGCAGCGCCAGCAATTTTAGCGCCAGGGCGTTGATCTCGGCCTCCAGCTCATCGACCTTCGCATCGCTACGGGCTACCTGCTTGGCCAGTTCGGTGTCGTGCTCGAAAACGGCGCGGATGGCGTCGTCGATCTGGGCCTCGGCCAGGCCGCCCATGCGGCCGATCATCTCGTTAAGCTGCTGCAGTTCGTCGTCATAGGCGCGGACGATATGTTTGCTCTCGGGCATGTTAGCCTCTCTCTAGCCGAAACGGCCGGTAATATACCCTTGCGTTCGTTCGTCGCGCGGGTTTGTAAATATGTCCTCGGTATCACCGACCTCGACCAGATATCCCAGATGCAGGAAGGCGGTGCGCTGCGAAACCCGCGCGGCCTGTTGCATGGAGTGGGTGACGATGACGATGGTATAGATCTGGCGCAACTCGTCGATCAATTCCTCAATACGCGCCGTGGCGATCGGGTCGAGTGCCGAGCAGGGCTCGTCCATCAGGATGACTTCCGGGTTCACCGCGATGGCGCGGGCGATGCACAGGCGCTGCTGCTGACCACCCGAAAGTCCAGTGCCGGATTCGCCCAGCCGGTCGCGGACCTCGCCGATCAGGCCGGCTTTTTCCAGACTGGTGAAGACAATCTCGTCCAATTCGTCGCGGTTGGACGCCAAGCCGTGAATACGCGGGCCATAAGCGACATTGTCGTAGATCGTTTTCGGGAAGGGGTTGGGTTTCTGAAACACCATGCCGATCCGCGCGCGAAGCTCGACAACATCCATATCGTTGATATCGCCGTCGTCCAGCCTGATATCACCCTCGACCCGGCAGATCTCGACCACGTCGTTCATGCGGTTGATGCAGCGCAGAAAGGTCGACTTGCCGCAGCCCGAAGGCCCGATCAGGGCGGTGACGTGATTGACCGGCACGTCGAGATCGACGTCGAACAACGCCTGCTTGGCGCCGTAAAACACATTGACGCCCTTGGCGCTGACCTTCGACGGAGTTTTCGCCACCGTCTGATGAGCATAGCTAATCGATGAAGCCTGATTTGGCATAATGTTTTTCCTACCAGCGGCGTTCGAATTTCTTGCGCAGCAGCACCGCGCCGAGATTCATGAGAATGAGGAATACAAGAAGCACGATCGTCGCCGCGGATGTGCGTTCGACGAAGGCGCGTTCGGGACTATCGGCCCACAGGAAAATCTGCACCGGCAGCGCGGTGGCGGCGTCCAGCGGGCTTTTTGGGAGATCGACGATGAAGGCGACCATGCCGATCATCAACAGCGGCGCGGTCTCGCCCAGCGCACGGGCCATGCCGATGATTGCGCCGGTCAGCATGCCGGGCATCGCCAGCGGCAGCACGTTACCGGCCACCATCTGCATGCGGCTGGCGCCCAGCCCCAGCGCGCCCTCGCGGATCGACGGCGGCACCGCCTTCAGCGCGGCCCGGCCAGCGATGATGATCGTCGGCAAGGTCATCAGCGCCAGCACCAGACCGCCGACCAGCGGGGCGGAACGCGGCATGCCGAAGAAATTCAGGAACACAGCCAGCCCCAGCAGGCCGAAGACGATGGAGGGCACGGCCGCCAGATTGTTGATATTGACCTCGATAACATCGGTCCAGCGGTTCTTCGGCGCAAATTCCTCAAGGTAGATCGCCGCCATCACGCCCATGGGAAAGGCCATGATCAGCACGGCCAGCATTGTCCAGAGGGACCCCAGCGCCGCGCCTGCGATGCCCGCCAGTTCCGGCTCGCGGCTGTCGCCGCCGGTGAAGAATTGCAGATTGAAGCCGATCGATAGCCGGCCCTGTTCGCGCAGGGATTCAATGCGGGCGATCTGTTTGTCGGAGACACGGCGTTCGTCTTCGGGCAGGGCGGCGCTGATATAGCCCTTCATATACATATCGACATCGTCTGAGGCGTGGACCCAGAAGGAAACCGTCTGTCCGACGAGCGCGGGGTCGGCCATCACTTCGTCGCGCAAATCGAACGTCGCGCCACTGCTGACCAGATCGTAAAGCTCCCTCTTTTCCTTGCGTTTTTTGACGCCGGGGAACATCTCGCGCAACGACAGTTTGACCAGTTTTTCATAATCCGCGCGCGACAGAACCTTCGGGTCGCGGTTGCCGTCGGGGTCGATTTCCGCCTCGTCGACCAGCACATCCATCTGGACATAGGTCTGGCGGAAGGCGGACCAGCCATTGCCGATGATAGTCCCGAACATGATCGCCAGCATCAGCAGCGCCACGCCGATCGCGGCCATGCCATAGGCCTTGAAGCGGCGCTCCGCGGCATAGCGGCGGCGCAGGCCGGCCTTGACCGCCTGGGCCGTGTCCGAGAGGGAGGGAAGAGTATCAGTCATATTCCTCGCGATACCTCCGAACCACATAAAGCGCGATGATGTTAAGCGTCAGCGTCACCAGGAACAGCATCAGGCCTAGCGCGAAGGCCGCCAGGGTCTTGGCGCTGTCGAATTCCTGATCGCCGGTCAGCAAGGTGACGATCTGCACCGTCACGGTCGTTACGGCCTCGAAAGGATTTGCAGTCAGGTTTGCGGCCAGACCGGCGGCCATGACCACGATCATGGTCTCGCCGATGGCCCGCGACACACCTAGCAGCAGCCCGCCGACAATTCCCGGCAGGGCGGCGGGCAGAATTACGCTGACAATCGTTTCCGACCGGGTTGCGCCCAGCCCGTAGGAACCCTCGCGCAGGCTGTTGGGCACCGCCGCGATGGCGTCGTCGGACAGTGACGAGACAAAGGGGATGATCATGATTCCCATCACCGCGCCCGCCGCAAGCGCGCTTTCCGACGCCACGTCCAGCCCTAGCATCCCACCGCTTTCGCGCAGGAAGGGGGCGACGGTCAGGGCGGCGAAAAAGCCATAGACGACGGTTGGGATGCCAGCCAGGATTTCCAGCAGCGGCTTCAGCACCGCGCGCACCCTGGGCGCCGCATATTCCGCCATATAAATCGCCGACAACAGGCCGACCGGCGCGGCGACCGACATGGCGATCAGGCTGATCAGGGCGGTGCCCGCGAACACCGGCCCCGCGCCGAACGCCCCCGACGATCCCACCTGATCGGCGCGGATCGCGGTTTGCGGGCTCCATTCAGGGCCAAACAGGAATTCGGTAATCGGTACCAGACGGAAAAACCGCAGGGCCTCGAAAAGCAGCGAAAGCACGATGCCGATGGTTGTGACAACGGCAATCATCGAGCTGACAAACAGCATGCCGCGCACGATCTTTTCCACCCTGCTCCGCGCCCGCAATTGCGGCGTGACCATGCGCAGCCCGATACCGGCCCCGGCCAGCAATATGGCAACCGATAGCGCGGATAGCGCCAGTGGGGCACGGCCGATGAGGGAAGTGTAATGCGCGGCGGCATCGGCCAGATTGGGATCGGCCGGCAATATGCCGACCGCTATAGCATTGCGAATGTCGTTGTAGATCAGCCCGGTTTGCGAGGAGGGCAGCGACCGCAGATCGTCGGGCAGCCCGGCAATGACGAGGGTCTCGATAACGCTGGGCTGTAATACGAGCCACAGACCCGCCACCGCGGCTGCCGGCAGGAATCCCCACAGGGCGACATACCAGCCGTAATAACGGGGCAGGGCGGAAAGGTTCTTCGGCTTGCCGCCGGCCAATGCCAGCGCGCGGCCGCGGCCGGCCCGAAAGCCGACTGCGGTTAATGCCAAAAGAACGATTGTCAGAACAAGCAGCAGCATTCCGCTTCCCTTGTTACATGGCGAGCGGCGCCAGGCCGCTGGCCTTTTCCGCCCATTCCGCGCGCTCGTCGTCGGGCATGGGGATCAGCCCCTTGTCGGCAAGGTAGCCTTCCTCGCCCCAGGCCTTGTCGCTGGTGAATTCGGCAAGGAATTCGGCGATGCCCGGGATTACCCCCACATGTGCTTTTTTTGCATAGAAATAGAGCGGCCGGGATACCGGATATTCGCCCTCGGCAATCAGTTCGAACTCGGGTTCTACGCCCTCGATCTTGCTGCCCTGCACCTTGTCGGAGTTCTGATCGAGGAACGAGAAACCGAAGATACCCAGCGCGTCCGGGTTGGCTTCCAGCTTCTGGACGATCAAATTGTCGTTCTCGCCGGCCTCCACATAGGCGCCGTCCTCGCGGACTGTGTGGCAGATCGATTTATACTGGTTCTTGTCGCTCTTCTTCAGCGCCTTGATCCACTCAAAGCTCTTGCAGCCGCCTTCCAGCGCCAGTTCGACGAAGGCATCACGCGTGCCCGAAGTCGGCGGCGGGCCAAGCACCTCGATCCTGGTCGCCGGAAGGTCGGGGTTGACGTCCTTCCAGGTCTTGTAGGGGTTCGCGATCAGCTTGCCCTCGCCATCGGGGATCTCCTTGGCCAGCGCCATGAACAGGTCCTTGAGCGTCAGTTCGTACTGGGCCGTCTTCTTCGAATTGGCCATCACGATGCCGTCATAACCGATCTTGATCTCGACGATTTCGGCAACGCCATTATCGGCGCACATTTTGACTTCGGATGCCTTGATCCGGCGCGACGAATTGGCGATGTCGGGATGTCGGACGCCGACCCCCGCGCAGAAGAGTTTCAGGCCGCCGCCGGAACCGGTCGCCTCTACGACGGGCGTTTTGAAATCGGTGCTCTTGCCGAAACGCTCGGCGACCGAGGTGGAGAACGGAAACACCGTGGACGATCCGACAATCCGGATCTGATCGCGCGCCTGTGCGGCGCCGGCGCCGATAACCAGGCCCAGGCCGGCTATCGCGAATATCCTTTTTAACATCATGGAATTCCTCATTGGGTTCTGTTTTCTTTCGCCAAAACCTCTACGGCCTCTCCATGAACCCTCTACAACAGTTCCATGACAGTTATATGACATCTACATGCCATATTACTGCAACCTGTATCTTTAAAGTGTGGTTTCCAGCACCGGCGCCGTCGGCAGGGTCACGGAGAACCGGCTGCCTTTGCCGGACTCGCTCTCTATCAACAGCCGCCCGCGATGCCGGCTGACGATATGTTTTACAATCGCCAAACCCAACCCGGTACCGCCGCGCTCCCTACTGCGCGCGGGGTCAACCCTGTAGAAACGCTCGGTTAGCCGCGGGATATGCTCGGCCGGAATGCCCTCGCCCTCGTCTTCAACCGAAATGGTGATATGCCCGGCCGGTTCCGGCCTGGCGCTCACGCGCACCGCGCCACCCTCGCCGCCATAGCGGATCGCATTACCGATCAGGTTTTCGAAAACCTCGGCCAACTGGTCCCGGTCGGCGGCCAGCGATGCCAGGCCATCGGGTAAATCAATTTTTATCTGCAGGTCGCGCTTCGTGGCCTGGGGCTCCAGGAGGCTCGCGGTCTCATTCAAAAGCGTGTCGATGGATACGCTATCCGTCGGGCGGGCATGCTCATCCATCTCAATGCGCGACAGGGAAAGCAGGTCGTCCACCAGCCGCGCCATGCGCCGCGCCTGTTCGTCCATGATGGCCAGAAACCGCGCCTGGGCCTCGGCATCTTCGCGTGCCGGACCTTGCAAAGTCTCGATATAACCCATCAGGCTGGCCAGCGGCGTCTTCAGCTCGTGGCTGACATTGGCCACGAAATCGGTCCGCATCCGTTCGGTTTGCTCCAGCGCGGTGAGGTCGTGGAACATTACCACCACGGCGTCCGGCGAGTCCGCGCCCAGCGGCTCGACACGGACCGCATAATGCCGTTCGACAGGCACGGGAAAGGATATTTCCATGGATCGTCCAGGCTCGCCGGCAAGCACGGCATCAACCGCCGCCAACAGCTCGGGATTGCGTAGTCCGGTCGCCAGATCGTAACCGGCAAGGTCGATTCCCGCCAGGTCCCGCGCCGACCGATTGGCCTGGGTAACGCGGCGGTCGCCACCGACCAGCAGCACCGGATCGGGCAGAATATCCATGATACGCGGCTGTTCCGACGCCTCGGCCGCCAGCCGTTCGGCCCGCTCCCGCCAGACACGGACCAGCCGGTCGAAAGCCCGGTTAAGCCCGTCGCTTGCGTTCGGACGGCCAGGATCTTCCGCTTCGGCGGCTAACACATCAACGCGCCTGCGCAGAGCGTCCCTGAGGCGCGCCGGGCGCCAGGCGATCAGGCCGGCCAGCACAGCCGCCAAAACTCCGGCCATCAACGCATGGCGAAACGCCAATTGTCCCGCCACGACAAGGAGCAACAGCACTGCCCAGGCCGGCACGGCGCCGCGCAGGCTGATTTGAATCCATTTTCTGGGGCGCTGAAAGCGGTTCAAGATATTCCATCGTCCTGGCTGCCTAAATTTCGTGAACCATACCAGAATTTCGACCGATATACAGTGATTGCCGGTTACACGCCGCCAGTTCTGCGTCGTTTGTTAGGGCAAACTTAACGAAACATGGTGTTTTATAGGCAGGCAAGAACTCGGTACCATTGGGAATGGAGGTCCTCCTCGCTTCATGGGGGAGGATGGTAGAATGAACAAGTTTATCGGTATTTCGATTCTAGCCGTTGTTTTAGCCGCATTAGCGGCGCCGGCATCCGCCGGAAAATACAACGGCCCCGGCCTGTCGGCCGACATCGTGATCAAAGACCCTCGACTGGGTAGTGGCCGCTACTCCGGCCGCTATCACTTTGATCGTGGTGGCTACCGGATAGAAATCGATGGTCGTGCACGCTTTAAATCATTCGTTTTCAACAGCTTCCATAAATATTTCATTTCCATTGGAGCAAACAAGCGAATGGAGATTGAAGAGGACAAGCATGGCGCCCTGGCGATGTTGTTCAGCGACGCACCCTGTGCCGGTTTTAACACCGCGTTCAATGTGGGCACGGATAACAGCGGCGGGCGCGAACTTCAGGTCTGGCGTTGCGATGATCCCAAACAGGCCCTTATCGATTACGGTTACCGGCTGGATCACAAGGTTACTGTCTGGTACGACGATACGCTGAAGCATTTTGTCCGCAAGGAAGCGAACAGCGGCGTCAAAATCCAACTGAAAAATATCATAGCCGGGCGCCAATCGCCGGTGCTGTTCGATATTCCGACGGAGCCCACGGCGGCGACCTCAACCACGCGGATTGCAGACGTCGAAACGGTGGAGTAATACTCTCCGGCTACTGTAATCAGCGGAAAAACATCTGTGAAAAACCTGTCAAAAACGTTAGCCGCATGGGTTGTTGCCTTGACGGTGGCGGTCGCGTGGACGGGTATCGCTGTCGCGGACGGCTACAAGGGCGCCCCATTTTCAGCAGAAGCGTGGGTGGGACCCGAAGGGGCGCTGGAACTGGGCTACAAATTGTATGTCGGCGCCGAAGGTTACCGCCTGGAAGCGATCAAGCCCGCTGAAGGGCCGGACATCATCATCGCTCAATTCGCCGCACGGCAATCCGTCTATATCGACCTGAACACGGGATCCGTTAATTTCCTGCCGATCGGGGAAAATGACTGGGGCCGGTTTCACGGCATAGCCTGCGCTGACTTCGAATACCGGAAAAGGCTCGGCGCGGAGAAGCTGGGCGGAAGGGATAGCGAGGTCTGGCAGTGCATTGGCAGCACCAGGTATGCACAGGATACCAAGATCTGGTGGGATCCCGCGCTGCGGTACCAAGTGCGGTCGGATGAGCAGGGCTATGTCACCGAACTTCGCAATATAATACCGGGCGAACCCGACCCTGCGCTGTTCGATGTGCCGGCAGCGCGGAACTGAAAATCAGGCCGCCGCCGTTTCCCAGTTGTTAACCTGAGACGGCTTATTGTTTGGGGGGGCGTTTAAAACAAGAAATATAATGGAGAAATAACAATGAGGGCGTGTTTCAAAGTTGTGGCGACGGCTGCGGTTTTCCTGCTGGGATCCGCCTATGCCGCAAACGCCGGAAATTACGGTGGACCGGGATTTTCAGGAACTGCCTGGTTCAGCGAAGGCGGCGCCAAGCTCGAGCAAATGGGCACTATTCATGTTGGCGACGAGGGCTTCCTGATGAACATGGAGAGTCAGGGGCAGAAGGTTTCCTCACTTGCCAAATGGGATTCCGATGTCATCGTTACCCTTATACATGACCAGAAAATGTATATGGAAATCCCGCCGGAACAGTCAGGCTGGGAAGAGTACGAATCCAGGGCCTGCATGGGCTACGAAAATGGTGAAAAATTGGGCTTGGAAACCATAAACGGCCGCGGCGCCGAGAAATGGCATTGCACCGGCCAAACAATGGTCCCCGAAGGGGAGACGGCTGTCGACGCGACTGTCTGGTATGATCCGGAATTGAAGTTCGCGATAAAATCCGTCGAGGATAACGGTAATATTTTCGAAATTCGTGATGTCCAGATCGGCGCCCAGGACGCCTCGATGTTCAAGGTACCGCCTGGCTACCAGAAGCTCGATATGAACGCCATGATGCAGCAACAGCAGTAATTTCGCGAGCGTCAGTAAGTAAAATGCAGTTCGCCCCGGACCATTAATCCGGGGCGAACGCAGCCAGGATACAAATCAAAGATCAGTAGATCGAGCTGTCCAACGCGGCGATCTTGGCCTCGGCGATGGCAAGAGCTTTTTCCGCCGCTTTTTTCTCGGCGTCATCGCGACCCGCTTCCACATCGTCCCGCAGGTCGGCGAGGGATTTCTCGATCTCGGCACGGTCCAGGTCATCGAGAGCAGCGGCCTCGTCGGCCAGCACGGTACAGCGCTCCGGTGTTACCTCGGCGAAACCACCGGAGATGAACACCCGCGAGGTGACCGCGCCATTCTCGAACACGGCCAGCACGCCCGGCCGGATCGAGGATACGGTCGCCGAATGGCCAGCCAGAACGCCGAAATCACCTTCAGCGCCAGGCACGACGACCATTTCGACAGCCTCCGAAACCAGCAATCGCTCGGGTGAGACCAGTTCGAACTCTACTTTTTCAGACATCAGGCGAATTCCCTATCAGGCGGCTTCCGCCGCCATCTTCTTGGCTTTCTCGACCGCCTCTTCGATGGCGCCAACCATATAGAAGGCTGATTCGGGCAGGTCGTCATACTCGCCGGCGACGATGCCCTTGAAGCCCTTGATGGTGTCCTCCAGGCCGACCAGTTTGCCCGGGGCGCCGGTGAAAATCTCGGCCACGAAAAAGGGCTGTGACAGGAAGCGCTGGATCTTGCGCGCGCGGGACACGACCAGTTTGTCGTCTTCCGACAACTCGTCCATGCCCAGAATGGCGATGATATCCTGCAGCGACTTATAGGTCTGCAAAACCTCCTGCACCGAGCGGGCAACAGCATAATGCTCGTCGCCGATGATCCGCGGATCGAGCATGCGCGACGTGGAATCGAGCGGATCGACCGCCGGGTAGATGCCCAGTTCGGCAATCTGGCGCGACAGAACGGTAGTGGCGTCCAGATGCGCGAACGAGGTGGCCGGGGCCGGATCGGTCAAATCATCGGCCGGCACGTAAATGGCCTGCACCGAGGTGATCGACCCCTTGTCGGTTGAGGTGATGCGTTCCTGCAGGGTGCCCATGTCGGTGGCCAGCGTCGGCTGATAACCCACCGCGGAAGGAATACGGCCCAGCAGCGCAGACACTTCCGAACCCGCCTGGGTGAAACGGAAGATGTTGTCGATGAACAGCAACACGTCCTGGCCTTCCTCGTCGCGGAAGTACTCCGCAAGGGTCAGGCCGGTCAGGCCAACGCGCAAACGCGCGCCCGGCGGCTCGTTCATCTGGCCATAGACCAGTGCCGCCTTGGAGCCATTGCCTTCGAGGTCGATAACGCCCGATTCGATCATCTCGTGATAGAGATCGTTACCCTCACGGGTACGTTCGCCGACACCGGCAAACACCGAATAGCCGCCATGCGCCTTGGCGATGTTGTTGATCAGCTCCATGATGATAACGGTCTTGCCCACGCCGGCGCCGCCGAACAGGCCAATCTTGCCGCCCTTGGCGTAGGGAGCCAGCAGGTCAACGACCTTGATGCCGGTGATCAGAATTTCAGACTCCGTCGACTGGTTGACGAAGGCGGGCGCCTCGCGATGAATGGGGAATTTCAGCTTGGTATTGACCGGGCCGCGTTCGTCCACCGGGTCTCCGATGACATTAATGATGCGTCCCAACGTTTCGGGACCGACCGGCACGCTGATCGGGCCGCCGGTATCGGAGACCTCCTGGCCGCGCACAAGACCTTCGGTCGAGTCCATGGCCACGGTACGGACCACCGACTCGCCAAGATGCTGCGCCACTTCAAGCACCAGTTTCTGGCCCTGGTTTTCGCATTGCAGCGCGTTCAGAATCGCAGGCAGGTCGCCTTCGAACCGCACATCAACCACGGCGCCCATGACCTGGGCGACTGAACCAACAAGGTTCTTTGCCATCTTATAAAGCTCCTATTCGCATATTCCTGGTTTCCGGGCCGGTATTGGCGCCCTACAGCGCTTCCGCGCCCGAAATGATCTCGATAAGTTCACTGGTGATCGCCGCTTGACGAGCACGGTTATACTGGATGCTAAGGCTGTCGATCATATCGCCGGCGTTTCGGCTGGCGCTTTCCATGGCGGTCATGCGCGCGCCCTGTTCGCTGGCGGCATTTTCAAGCAACGCGCGATAAATCTGCACGGAAACATTCCGCGGCAACAGCGCGTCCAGAATTACCGACTCCTCCGGCTCATACTCGTAGAGCGCGTTGGCGTCAGCGGCTTCCTCGCCGCCCGCCGCCTCCGGCGGCGCGAAGGGAATCAGCTGCTGCGGCGTCACGATCTGCGTCATCGCCGACTGGAAACGGTTATAAATGATCGTACAGATATCAAATTCGCCCGCCTCGTACATGCGGGTGACCTTGTCCGCTACATCCCCGGCGTCCGCGAAGGTCAGCGACGGCTTGCCGATATCGGTGACGACATCAATGATGATGCTGTCATACTCGCGGCGCATCTGGTCGTGGCCCTTCTTGCCGACGCAAAGAATCTTCACCGTTTTGCCCGCATCGCGCAAATCGCGGATACGGGCCCGCGAGGCGCGCACGATCGACGAATTGAAACCGCCGCAAAGACCGCGGTCGGCGGTCGCGACAATCAACAGATGAACATCGTCCTTGCCCGTACCGGCCAGCATCGCGGGCGCGCCGGGCCGGCCGGCGGCCGCCGCCGCCAGGGCACCCAACATGCGATCCATGCGCTCGGCGTAGGGGCGGGCGGCTTCCGCATGCTCCTGCGCGCGACGCAGCTTGGCCGCCGCGACCATTTTCATGGCCGACGTGATCTTCCGCGTCGATTTGACGCTGGCGATCCGGGTTTTTAGGTCCTTGAGGGTAGGCATACCGTCCGATCCCGCCGATCAGGCAAAGGTCTTGGCGTAATTATCGAGAAACGCGGTGAGTTTCGCGTTGGTGTCGTCCGAGATCGCCTGCTCGGCACGGATCACCGCCAGGATATCCTCGCCCTTGGCGCGGATATCGCTCAGCAATCCCTGCTCAAAGCGGGTAACATCGGCAACCGCGATCGGGTCCAGATAACCACGCACGCCAGCGAAGATGGAAATTACCTGCTCTTCGACGGGCAGCGGGGAATACTGGTCCTGCTTCAAGACCTCGGTCAGGCGCGCGCCGCGGCTCAGCAGTTGCTGCGTCGCTGCGTCAAGGTCCGACGCGAACTGCGCGAAGGCCGCCATTTCACGATACTGCGCCAGTTCCAGCTTGATGGAACCAGCCACCTGTTTCATCGCCTTGATCTGCGCCGCCGAGCCCACGCGGCTGACCGACAGGCCAACATTGATGGCCGGGCGGATACCCGAATAAAACAGCTCGGTCTCCAGGAAGATCTGTCCGTCGGTGATCGAAATCACGTTGGTCGGGATGTAGGCGGAAACGTCGCCGGCCTGGGTTTCGATAATCGGCAGGGCGGTCAAAGAACCGTTGCCAGCCGCGTCACCCATCTTCGCCGAGCGTTCCAGCAGGCGGGAATGCAGATAGAAGACGTCGCCCGGATAGGCCTCGCGGCCCGGCGGGCGACGAAGCAGCAGCGACATCTGGCGGTAGGCAACGGCCTGCTTGGACAGATCGTCATAGACGATGACCGCATGCATGCCGTTGTCGCGGAAATACTCACCCATCGTGCAGCCGGTATAGGGCGCCAGGAACTGCAGCGGGGCAGGCTCCGACGCGGTGGCGGCGACGACGATGGAATATTCCATCGCGCCCTGGTCTTCCAGGGTTTTCACGATCTGCGCGACGGTGGAGCGCTTCTGACCGACCGCGACATAGATGCAGTACAGCTTCTTTGACTCGTCGTCGCCGGCGTTGATCGCTTTCTGATTGATGAAGGTGTCGATCGCGACGGCGGTTTTGCCGGTCTGACGATCGCCGATGATCAGCTCGCGCTGACCGCGGCCAACCGGCACCAGGCTGTCAACCGCCTTCAGGCCGGTCTGCATGGGCTCATGCACCGATTTACGCGGGATGATGCCCGGCGCCTTGACCTCGACCCGCTGGCGCGTGGCGCCCTCGATCGGGCCCTTGCCGTCGATCGGGTTACCAAGACCATCGACCACGCGGCCCAGCAGGCCCTTGCCCACCGGCACGTCGACGATTTCGCCGGTCCGCTTGACGGTGTCGCCTTCCTTGATGTCACGGTCACTGCCGAAGATCACGATACCGACATTGTCGGTCTCGAGGTTCAACGCCATCCCCTTGATACCACCGGGGAATTCGACCATTTCACCGGCCTGCACCTTGTCAAGGCCGTAGACGCGCGCAACGCCGTCACCGACCGAAATCACCTGGCCAACCTCGGCAACTTCTGCCTCGGCGCCAAAGTTGGCGATCTGTTCCTTGATAATGTTGGAAATTTCCGCAGCCCGAATTTCCATCAACCTGCCCCTTTCATCGCAAATTTAAGCTTCTGCAACTGTGTGCGAAGCGAGGAGTCAATCATGCGGCTGCCGACCTTAACGATCAGACCGCCGAGAATGGAGGGATCAACACGAGGCGCGATGGCGACCTTGCCGCCAAGCGCCTTCTTAAGTGAATCTTCAAGCGCCTTAACCTGGGAGTCAGTCAACGGATGGGCCGAAACCACGTCCGCCGTTACTTCGCCACGGTGCGAAGCCAATTTTTCAAGATAGGCACGAATTATTCCAGATAGCACGAACAGGCGGCGGTTGGCCGTAACCAGGCCGAGAAACTTCTTGGTCAGGTCATTGGCCTTCATTTTGTCGAGCAACGCCGACATCGCCTTCCACTGTTCGTCGCGATCGAGCACGGGGCTGTGCACGAGACGAGTCATATCCTCGCTCCCGTCCAGCGCCTGCTGCAGCGCCATGAGGTCTTCCGCGACCGCATCCAGCGCCTTGCCCTCGTCCGCCAAATCGAACAAGGCCACAGCATAGCGGCCCGTGAGTTCGGACTCAGATGCCTTGCCTGCCAAGGGTAACTCCCTGAAAAAATACCAAACGAAACCGCTCGTTCAACGGACATGCCCGCAAGCCCGGTAAGCCTTGATATCAGCCCCCGTTCGTCCGCGGCGCGCCGTCTTTAACATACGGCACAGTAGGTGGCAAGCCGAGTCTGGCCGGGTTTTCCCACTACGCGTCAAAAGGACGCCTTTCCGTTTCGGTCGCGACTTCGCGGGACGTTCGACAATAGATGGCGGAAAAGGTTATTGTTGCCGCCGGAACTGTAGTGGCCAGTGCGCCACGAGCAATAGTGCGGGACTATGACAAAGCATGGATAGAAACCTCAAGATCGGGCTGGCAATCATTCTCATGGGGTTTGTGGCGGTTGTCGTCGTGGGCCTGGTCCAGGAAGAAAACCCGCCCCACGACCCGAACGCCCCATGGCGCAGCGATTATCAGGAAGCAAGGGAACTGGAAACCCAACCGCCGGACGGTTACTGCCTGGTCGACGGAAAGGAAAACGCCCTGGATGACCTGTTGCAACAGGTCGTTAAATCGCGCCCGCGGCTGATGGATAAAACGATCGATGGCGCCTTTCTGCCCTGCAACGATGCCGCGCGCTCGGCGGAAGAAAGGACCGACCAGCCGCCTCAACGGTTCGGATTCTTCGCGATCAAATCCCGCAACAGCGAAAACCCGCCCGCCACCAGCCGCGGCAAACCGGTCTCGTCCCTGTCGGACTACATCGCCGATATCGGGCGGCTCTATGGGCCCGAGAAAGAGCTTGGCGAGCGGATCGAGAAGGGGGCGCTGGATGCCCCCCTGCTGGGCGCGGCGAATCTGGGCCTCGTGGGGTCGGCGCCCTATACCTTGTTCACCGGCGCATTGACCGAGGGCAAGCTGGGGCCGGCCGGTACGGTCATGGCGGAGGTCTACGGCGCCAGCCGATATGGGGACAATGTCTTCTCGGTGCTTCTGGTCGCCCCCTATGAAGGGCCGGAAACGATGGATAGCCTGCTTGCCGCCGCCAAGGATGCGATGGCCCGCGCCGAAATCGTCAATCGCGACTAATGGTCTGTATCAGCCTGGAGAATTGATCAATGATAACCGCCATTGTGAATTTCGACCTGCCAGAGGACATGACCGCCGACAAGGCAAGGGAAATGTTTGA
>JADFVY010000213.1 GCA_015222795.1 Pseudomonadota bacterium
GCGCCGCGCGGCTCCATCGTCGCCACCACCACGCGGTTGATCGGTATGCGCATCCGGGTGACGTGGGCGGCCTTGGCCAGGGCTTCCCCAACAGCATCGAAATTGCCTTCCTGCCAGTCGACACAAAGGTTCGCGGCGTCGTCATGGATTCGCACGGCGCCCGGCGCCAGCGCCTCTTCGGGGTCGACAATCGCGGGCAGCGGATCGATATCGAACATCACTGCCTCGGCGCCGTCGCGCGCCGCCTCGGGCGATTCAGCCACCACGAAGGCGAGGCCCTCGCCGGCGAATTTTACCTTGCCGTCGGCCAGCGCGTATCGCGCCGGGCTTTGCGGATCACTGCCGTCACGGTTCTTTAGCAGTTTGCTGCCGGGAAAAGGTCCGTAACCGGCCGCTTTCAGGTCGTCGATTGTGTAGGCCGCCAGAACACCCTCGACCTCGCGCGCCGCCGATACATCGATGCCGCGGATGATCCCATGCGCATGGGGAGAGCGCAGCACATAGCCGAACGCCATACCCGGCAGATCGATATCGTCTGTATACCGCCCCTCGCCGCGCAGCAGGCGCGGGTCTTCCTTGCGCGAAACCGATTGTCCGCTGGCGAATTTTTCGAATGCCGGCGGCGTTGGGGAAATCTCGTTCATGGCGGCCCTTGATCGTGAGGTTGGAACCTGCGGGCGCTCTTGATAGCACCAACGGGCGCCAAGGTCAGGGGAATATAGTCTCTTACCCCGCCAGCAAATGCGTCGGTGCGTTCAGGCCAACTAATCGTGGTCCACGCAATCGCACCCAGTCTCAATTCTTGCGCTTTATCAGCCCCCGGTAGGCGTGCCAGCTGGCATGGCCGATCAGCGGCAAGGTCAGGACAAGACCAATATAGCCAACGGTCAGGCCCGCACCCGTTATGACGACGATCATCATGGCCCAGAACAGCATAGCGCGGAAATTCAACGCAACGGCCACGACACTGGTGACAACGGCCTCGAGGAAGCCGGCGCCCTCGTCCAGCATAATCGGCAGTGACGCGACGCCCGCCATGAAAACCAGGACTGCGAGTACGCAGCCGACCGCTGTGCCGACCGCCAGGAATATGTATCCCTCGACGGAAAAAAAGACCGCATTCAGCATGCTCTGCGGATCCAGACTGGTGTAGGGAAAGGAAAGTGCGAAAATCATCACCGCGAGCCGGATCCAGACGATCGAAAACAGCACCAGGGCGAGGCCGGTCCCGAGCAGCGGTGCCGGATTGGCCCGCCAGGAACTCAGTGCACGTTGGAGGCTTGGCCGTTTGCCGTGTTCAAGATCGCGGCTGATTGCGTGGAACCCGACGGTCAGTGCGGGTCCCACGAGGAGAAACCCGCTAATCATCAGCGGGATGAGATATTCGAGGCCGGCCAGGAAGAGTCCGACGGTGAGCAGGATTCCGGCAACAACGAAGATCAGCCCGTAACTGAGACTGACCCATCCGCCAGCCTTAAAGTCCCGCCATCCGGCGCCAAGCCACTGGAATGTATCGTCAATGGTTACCGTGTTTACGCGGTCCTGGTAGGGCAGGACCCCCGGCGGCGGGTTTTCTGTATCGCTCATCCGTCTCTTCACCCTCTGTCTGGAACGTTTAACCCTATTGCTTTTTGGGTTGAACGCAGCCTAGCCCAGCTACAAAATCTTTGCACAAGAATACCCGCAAAGCGCGGCATTCCGGCAATTATTCTTGAGACCTGGGAAGATTATTCGCGGCGATTACGGGAATATGGCGGAGGGAGTGGGATTCGAACCCACGATACGGTTTCCCGCATACACGCTTTCCAAGCGTGCGCCTTCAACCACTCGGCCA
>JADFVY010000214.1 GCA_015222795.1 Pseudomonadota bacterium
CCCGCGCAACGAATGACTGCACCGAACGCTGTTCTGGAGCCATAAACGGCGGCCTCAGAGTCATTTCTAGCTGTATATGGGGCCGGAGCGATGAAGGAAGGTCGAAGGAATATCGGTACTCCAGATTCACTGAAAAAAAACGGCTGCTATCCCCTACTCTGACCGAACCTTCAAGGAGATTCCATCCCCGGTTTTCCAGATCGCCTATGACCGCCTTTCGATAGTCCGAGCGAGCCTTCCTCGCGGCATTACCGGATGGGAAACCATCGGGCAAATCGATTTTGAAATCGATATCCTCGGAAAATCTCTGGATCAGGCCATAGGCCTTCGAAAGGCAGGTGCCGCCGGAAAAAACAGGTTTGAAACCGCCAAAATCCTGCTCACCGATCGCGGCGATCACTTGAATAGCCGCCCAATCCTTTTCCACATACGCCGGATGGACCGCAAGATCGGCGGCGATCCCGCGCACCAAGTCTGGGTCAGGCCCGCTCAAAGGTCACATACTTCCCGTCGTAACCAATCTTTCGGGATATCCGCCCCTCGACTGCAATGACGCGCCCGGTCGGCACCTGGGTCGATCCACCTTCATTATAGGCCCGTTCAGCATCGGAGATAACCTGCCGCACCTTTAGCTTGCGCAGCGTCTGGCCGGCGATCTCCGGCAGGCTCACACGTGGGATGATTTTACCGCTCAGGGGTGAAACGTCGGTCTTCGCATAGAGGCCATACCCGACTTTCAAGAGTTCATCCTTCCGCACGAGCCCCCTGAGCACCCGCCCGATCTGGTCGTAACCGCCGATATTTTCAAAATCGCCACGCAGAAACACATCGGATTTGCTTCTCGCAATCCGGAGGCGCACCCGCTCTTCCATTGTTTCCCGTCTATTCATCGGTGCTTGGCCTAGCGTTGTATCTACAAAAATACGACATGGTACTCTGCAAATATACGACATCGAAAATCGCATTTCAAGGCTCGCCCGTGACGCGGCGGCTACGCCCCATCAAATATTCATCTTCTTGAAGATGAACTCCGGGATATGGCGGATGATGTTCATGATGCCCCACCAGAAGAACGGGACGTAGACTACGTGGCGGCGCTTTTTCGCCGCGCTCAGGCAGGCGCGGGCGGCCTTGTCTGGGCTGGCGACCAGGAACATGCCTTCGATGCCCCAGGTCATGTCAGTGTCCATGAAGCCCGGCTTGATGGTGGTGACGGAAACACCCTTGCGGAACAGGCGGGCGCGCAGGCCCTGGAGGTATGTGTTCAGGCCGGCCTTGGCGGAACCGTAAACATAGTTCTTCAGCCGCCCGCGGTCTCCGGCGACCGAACTGATCACCACCACATGACCGTCGCCCTGTTCCTCGAGATGCGGGGCCAGCCGATGCAATACCGAAAGCGCGCCGGTGTAGTTCACGGCGATGGAGCGCTCGGCCAGCGTGAAGTCGGCGTCGATCTCGTCCTGTTCGGGCATGGCGCCGAAGGCCAGGAAGACGTTCAGAAGCCCGGCGCGATTGACCACGTCGGCGACAAAGGCGGCATGGCTCGAAACATCCTCGGCGTCGAAGGCGACGACATCGACCTCGTGGCCGCCCCGAATCGAGACATCCTCGGCGGTGCGCCCCATATCTTCCATGTCGCGGCCGGCCAGGATAATATCTGCGCCGTCCTCCGCCGCGGCCCGCGCGAAGGCCCGCGCCACCGATGACGAGGCCCCGAGAACCAGCCACGACTCCTTGCGATTTGCGTTCGTTGCCATAACTTTATCCCCTTATCTTCAGGCGTCGCGACATGTCTGAATCCATCACCCGGTTCGGGTCGATGCGGTCAAGCACGGCGCGGAATTCATCCAGTTTCGGATACATTTGCGCGAAGGATTCCGCCTTCATGGCGCCGTCCTTGGCCAGATAGATGCGCCCGCCATGATCCAGCGTGATGCGCTCCAGCCGTTCCAGCAGTTCGATAACTCCCGGCTTATGCGGAAAATCCAGCGCCAGCGTATAGCCCGGCATCGGAAAAGACAGATGCCCCCGGCCCCACTTCCCCATGCTCTTCAGCACCGCGAGGAACGAGCCGGTGCCGGCGTCGGAGATCGCCTCCATCAGCTTGCGCAGGCCAACCGCGGATTCGGCTTCCGGCAGCACGCACTGAAACTGATAAAAGCCGCGCTTGCCGTAGAGCCGATTCCAGTCCTCGATGGCGTCCAGCGGATAGAGGAACTGGGTCACCGGCGCCTGGCGCTCACGCCCGCCAAAGGGCAGACGATGGTAATAAAGCGCGTTGAACAGGCCAATGGAGACGGGATTCATGGCGTAGCCCGGCATCTCGACCGGCATGCGCTTTCGCCCACCCATGGGGGCGTCGGTCTCGCCCTGAGAATCGTCGGCCGATTCCATGATGCCGCGACCCAGCGAGCGGCCGCGCGCCGTGGCGTCGATCCAGCCGACAACATAGGCGTGCTTCTCACGCGCCTCTTCCTGCATGGCGAGGAATTCGTCGAGGTTCCGGGCCTTCTTCTCGCGCATCAGCACGGCGTTCGATTTCACCCGGCGCAGCTTGATGCTCATCGCCAGCATGATGCCGGTAAGGCCGATGCCGCCGACCGTGGCGTTGAACAGATCCGCTGTATCGCCCACGGGCGTAATGCGCTTTATCTCGCCGGAGGGCAGCATCAGGTCGACCCACTGCACATGGTCGCCGAAACTGCCGTGGCGGTGCTGGTTCTTGCCATGAACGTCGTTGGCGAGGCCCCCGCCGACCGTGGCGAAACCGGTGCCCGGGCTGACCGGCACGATGAATTTATGGCTGAGCGCGACGCGCATCAGGTCGCCGATGGTCACGCCGGACTCGCAGACTACCTCGCCGGTTTCCCAGTCGGCGGAAAGGATGCGGTCCAGCCTTCCGGTCATGATGACGTCACCGCCGCCATTCAGCGGCGCGTCGCCATAGGACCGTCCGCCGGCATAGACGATTACCCCGTCCTCGCGCTCGGCCCGGAAGGCCTCGGCCAGGCCTGGCGCGCGTTCCGGCCGCCAGGCTCGCACTTCGGCGCTAAGCGCGCGGCCCCAGCCACTGAGTTCCATATTTTTTGAACGCAAGATATTCCCCTACAGGTAAAGCAGCCAGACGAAGGTGGCGAGCCAGCCCGCGACGCTGAGCTGCAGGCCATGATCGCGATAGACCAGATCGGTGGGTGAGCCCGAACGCTCGTAAACTATGGTCAATTGAAGATAACGCAGCACGCCGGCGATCACGAAAGGCCCTGTAAAATAGAGCTTCTCGCTGCCCAAACGGGCCATAACCGACTGGTCGGTGGTGAAAATCAGATACGAGACCAGCAATGTCGACAGCACCGCCATCAGACAACCGTCCAGGAAGGGCAAGGAGTATCCGTCGAGGCTCTTGCGGTGATCGGCATCCAGGTCGCGCACGATATCGTCGCGCCGCTTGGCCAGCGCGATAAACAGCGCCAGCAATCCGGTGACGATCAGAATCCAGGCGCTGGGCTCGGTATCGATAATCAGCGCGCCGGCCTCGACCCGCAGTACGAAGCCGAAGGCGACGATCAGCACGTCAAGGATGGCGATATGTTTCAGCCGCACCGTATAGGCAATGTTGATGGCGAAATAGGCGCCGACCACCCACAGGATTACGGGCACGCGCCAGGCCGCCAGCGCCACACCACCGGCCAGCAACAGCACCATCAGCACCATCGCGGTCGCCGGCGAAATGGCGCCCGAGGCAATCGGCCGGTCTTTTTTGACCGGATGATTGCGGTCGCCCTCGGCGTCGCGCAAATCGTTCAGGCAGTAAACCGCGCTGGCCGCCATGCAGAGCACGGCGAAACCGGCCAGCACGTCCAGCAAGCTGGCCGTGGTTACCTTGTCGGGCGTAAAGAACAGCGGCGCGGCGACGAAGCCGTTCTTGATCCACTGTTTCGGCCGAAGAAGCCTGATAATCGGTGGCAACGTCATGTCAATTCTGTCCCCGGAATTCCCCTTGCGCCGCCGAGTCGCCGACGGGAACTGCATCAAATAGCCAAAAAACGCTTAGACTACGTTAAGACTTTGCATGATAACGATGAAAAATCGACCCCTGTAATACCGTAATTTCAGGAAAACGCTTTTATCTTCAAGGATTTCGTCTTATACACTGCTTAAGAATATGAATAGTATTTCGACCTATATTTTCCGGCAAACGGCATTCGTCATGTTATTCGTGACGGTGGTACTGAGTTTTGTCATCTGGCTGATCCAGTCCCTGCGATTCATCGACATGGTGGTCAATCGCGGGCTGCCGGTCACGGAATTCCTGTGGCTGGCGATGTTGATCACGCCGCGATTCATTACACTCATTTTGCCGTTCGCCTGCGTTATTGCAACGATCTATGTTTACAACAGGCTGATCGCCGACCGCGAACTGATCGTGCTGCGCGCCGCCGGCCTGAGCAATCTCCGGCTGGCGCGCCCCGCGATCAGACTGGCACTGGTTACCGCGCTGGCCGCCTATGCCCTGAATTTATATTTTCTCCCGGTTTCCTTCCGGGAGTTTTCCGATTTGCGTTATTCCATCAACTCGGACTACTCCTCGATGCTGCTACAGGAAGGCACCTTTAATTCCTTGCCCTCGCGCATCACCATTTTCGTTCGCGAACGACGCGGAGCCGGCGTATTGATCGGCGTTCTGGCTCATGACGGGCGTGACCCGGACGAACCGATCACCTATATGGCGCATGAGGGCAGGCTGGTAAGCACGGACAGCGGCCCGCGCCTGGTTCTTATCGAGGGAAGCCGGCAACAGATCAACCGCAAGGACGGCAGCATATCGCTCGGTCAATTCGAGAAACAAACGCTCGACCTGAATATCGCCAGTGGAACCGTGCCGGCGGGACGCAAGCGCAAACCGGAAGAAATGTTTCTTTGGGAACTTTTCGACCCGGGGTTACAGACCGACGAGTTTTACGGCCCTATATATGAAAGATACCGGGCAGAGGGGCATAGCCGCATAGCTTCACCGATAATTTCGGTTGGCTTCGTGCTGATGGCGCTGGCAATTTTGCTTTCCGGCGATTTCAGCCGTCGCGGGCAGAATTTGCGGGTATTTTCGGCCGCGCTACTGGTGGTTCTCACCTACAGTACGGGCATCGCCGCGTTTAATCTTTCCAGCGACAATATCCGATTGATCCCGGTGCTCTACGCCAATGTCGCGCTGCCGATCATTTTGGGATTCTTGATTATTGGTCCCGCGGCGCGGCGCAAGAGGGTGCGCAAGGGAAAACGCGCGCCGGACCCGGCCGCTGGCGCGGCGGCGGGCGGATAACCATGCGTTTGTCACCAACCTTGTCGATCTATATCGCACGACAGCTAATCATGTGGTTGGCAATCATGGGGCTCGGTTTGAGTACCCTGGTGTTTATACTTAGCTTCGTTGAGCAATTGCGGCGGGCGGGCGGCGAGGCCGGCCTGGCGATGGAACTGGCGATATTCCAGCTTCCCTTCCTTGTCCAGAAGACCCTGCCCTTTGTCATCCTTTTCGGTTCGATGATGGCATTCTGGCGACTATCGCGTACGAACGAATTGGTGGTGGCGCGCGCGGCCGGCGTTTCGGCCTGGCAATTCCTGTTGCCTGCCGTGTTTATCGGGGCGGTCATCGGCGGCATTCAGACCACCGTTTTCAATCCGCTGGCGTCCGCGATGCTGGCGCGCTACGAAAAGGTAGACGCGGAGTATCTGCGTCAAACGACCAGCCGCCTATCGGTTTCGCCGACGGGTGTCTGGCTGCGCCAGGGCAGCGAGGGAGGGCAGATCGTAATCAATGCCCAGCGCATTACCCTGGATGGCGCCGAATTGCTGACCGTAATTTTTTTCGTATTCGAAAATCCCGACCGCTTCATCAGGCGGATCGATGCGGATAGCGCGGTGCTAAGGGACGGTTACTGGCAAATTCAGGACGCCAACCTGGCCACCGTCGATAACCCACGCCAACATGTCGAGGAATACAGGATCGATACCGACCTGACTCCCGACAAGATAGCAAACAGTTTTGCGTCGCCTGAAACGCTGTCATTCTGGGCCCTTCCCGGATTCCTGGAAAACCTTGAGGCTGCGGGATTCTCCGGTCATCGGCACCGTCTGTACTGGCACAGCCTGTTGTCGATGCCGCTGTTGCTGGGGGCGATGGTTCTATTTTCGGCCGTATTCACCCTGAAGATCGGCACGCGCACCAGCGCAAGCCGCACGATCGGCGCCGGCGTGATCTGCAGTTTTCTGCTCTATTTCCTTTCCGACGTAATCCACGCCATGGGACTTTCCGGCGGTCTGCCGGCGATCTTGGCTGCGTGGAGCCCGGCGGCACTGGCAACAATGCTGGCGATGGCAATGGTTCTCCATCTGGAGGACGGCTGATGCCCGGGATGCGGCGTCTGGCTATACTGCTGGCGGCGTTTGTCTACCTGTCGGGCGCGACAGCAATGGCGCAGGAACCGAAGAAGGCAAACCCCGACGAGCAGGCGGTAATATCGGCCGACGAAATCACTTACGACGACACGCTGAACTCCGTCTTTGCAACGGGCAATGTCGAAGTCGCCTACGGCGAACGCATCTTGCTGGCCGACAGCGTACGCTATAACCGCAACGAGGACAGCGTCGTTGCCTCGGGCAATATTGTTTTGCTGGAGCCCTCCGGCGAAGTGATTTTCGCCGAATATGTCGAGTTGAAGGACGAGTTGCGCAGCGGCGTTATCAAGAATATCCGTATCCTGTTGTCGGATGACAGCCGCTTCGCCGCAAATGGCGCGCGCCGAATCGACGGCCGCAAAACCATAATGCGAAAGGCCGTATATTCACCCTGCGCGATCTGCGCGGAAAATCCGGACCGGGCGCCGCTGTGGCAATTGAAGGCCAGCACCATCATCCATGACCAGGAGGCACAGGATATTACCTACACCAACGCCTGGCTGGAACTGTTCGGAATCCCGGTTTTTTACACTCCGTACCTCACCCATCCCGACCCGACGGTGGAGCGCCGCTCTGGCCTACTGGCGCCGAGGATAGGGTCCAGCAATGTGTTTGGCGGTTTTGCGAGAATGCCGCTGTTTCTGGCCTTCACCGACAGCATCGACATGACGATAGAGCCAATTGTAACAGCCCGGGAACCGCCGATCCTCGCCCTGGAATACAGGCAACGTTTCAACAGCGGTCTGATCGAGTTTTCCGGGAGCGGCACAAGGGCCGACCGTGAATCCGGCGACGTGGACAACCCCACAATCGAACAGGACGTCACGCGCGGGCATTTGTTCGCCGATGGCTTGTTCTCGCTCAACGAAAACTGGCGCACGGGTTTCGATTACGGTCGCGCGTCCGATCTGACCTACCTGGACCGTTACGATTTTTTCGGTGATTTCGGCGAAACGCTGGAAAGCAGGGCCTTCGTTGAGGGATTCCATGGCCGCACATACAGCGCCGGCAATATTTTCGGCTATCAGGACTTACGGATCACCGACACGGAAGAAGAGCCCCTCATACTTCCGTCCTTCGACCAAAACTATCTAACGGAAGCCGATTCTCTGGGTGGACGCTGGAGTCTCGATACCAATTTCCGGTCTACCATGCGCGACGATGGGGCTAACACGCGGCGGCTATCGCTCAAGGGCGGGTATTCCATTCCTTTTGTTTCAGATTACGGTCTGGTGACAACCGTCTCGACTTCACTACAGGCGGATGCCTACCATATGGACCGGGTCCTGGTGGACGGACAGAGCGAAAACAATGTGGTTGCCGGACGCGCCATACCACGCGCGGCGATCGAAATGCGCTATCCCTTCGTACGCGGCACTGAAGGTATCCGGCAGGTGATCGAACCAGTCGTGGCGCTAATCGCGGCGCCCAACAACGGCAACCCGGTGGAAATCCCCCAGGAAGACAGTGTCGTCGTCGAACTGGACGACACCAACCTGTTCAGCGAGGACCAGATTCCGGGGCTTGACCGGGTGGACACCGGCCAGCGGGCGGTTTACGGGCTGAAAGCGGGGCTCTATGGCGAGCATGGCGGGCGCATGGCCGCCTTTTTCGGCCAAAGTTACCGCCTGGACAATGACGACCGCGACGGCGATACCAGTGACCTGCGTAACGGCAAGTCGGATTATGTAGGCCGGCTGCAGATTTCACCGGACAAATATATGGACCTGCTGTACCGGTTTCGACTGGCTGAACATAATTTCAAACTACTGCGCGGCGAAACCAGCGTCGCCATCGGACCGCCCTCTTTTCGATTGACGGGCGACCACGTATACATCGCTGCGGAAACCTCCAACGGCCTTTATCCTGACCGCGAGGAGGTAAACGCGGATCTGTCGTCACAACTCACCGACTACTGGTCGATCGGCCTAAACACACGCCGCGACCTGACTTCGGACGGGGGCCCCCTTGAACATGGCGCGCGAATAACATACGAAGATGAATGTTTCAGGTTTGCGATGAAATTCAAGCGTGATTTCACCAGCAGCGTCGACGTGGAAGAAGAAACTATTTTCTCGGTTGAATTGGTATTCAAGAATTTGGGCAATGTATCGGCGGAACAGAAACAGTAATGTGTCGGCGGAACAAAAACAGTCCCGATGAAGGGCAGGAAATTCAGTGAAGGATAATGCAATTAACCATTACAGGCGTTTTGTCGCGCCACTGATGGCAATCATGGCGACATTTGCGATCTGCGCACCCGTGCTGGCACAGGAAGAGGCGGTGGTCGCCGCAGTGGTCGATGAAGGTTCCATTACCTCGGTGGATCTGGCCCAAAGAACAAACCTCCTCATTTTTTTCAGCGAACTCCCGCGAACGCAGGAAGTGGCGCAGCGCTTGTACCCGCAAGTCCTGAACATAATGATCGACGAACAATTGCAGATTCAAGCCGCGAAGGCTCATAACGTCAAGGCGACAACGCGAGAAGTCGACGAGGTTCTTGCCAATATGGAGCGCGGGATCGGTTTGCCACCTGGAGGACTGGACAAATATTTAGCTGACAAGGGGGTAGAAAAATCTGCGCTCCAGCATCAGGAAGAGGCCAGGATAGTCTGGAGTAAACTCGTGGTGCGCAAATTCTCCAGCCAGGCCACCATCGGCGACGAGGAAATCGATTACACCTTGAATGGGATCACGGAAAACCAGGGGAAACCCCGCAATCTGGTCTCGGAAATTTTTCTGGCGGTCGATGACGCCACGCAAGACGAGCAGAGCAAACAGGGCGCCATGCGGATCATGCAGCAACTGCGGTCCGGCGCCAGCTTCGACGCGCTGGCACGGGCATTTTCACAGAACGCCTCCGCTGCGACCGGTGGCGATCTGGGTTGGCTGGTTCCCGGCCAACTCGACGATCAGATAGAACAGAAACTAAACGATATGCGGCCAGGGCAGGTCGAGGGGCCTATCCGGACGCTGGACGGCTATCACATAATCGCGTTGCGTGATCGCCGGCTGCCCGGTGGATCGTCGCCGAACGAGGTGACCGTCGATCTACGGCAGATCAATATTCCCCTGTCGGCCCAGGCAACGGAAGACGAAATAAAATCCGTGCTGGGAACGGCAGAGCAAATCCGCACCGGCATCGCGAACTGCGCCTCGCTAGCCACTGCCGCGCTACCCGGCGGCGCCAGGGCGGCCAATGTCGGGCGGGTACGTATTGGCGATCTGGCCGCGCCCCTGCAAGCACCGCTAATGGGGCTGCAAGCCAATCAGATGAGCCAGCCCCTGCGTGGCCCCAACGGGGTCATGCTACTGATGGTCTGCGAGCGCGAGTCGCAGACTGCGGGTCTGCCCAGCCGCGCCCAGATCAAGGACAAACTGTTCCGGGAAAAAATAGATCTTCTGGCTCGGCGCTACCTGCGTGATCTTCGGCGCGCGGCCTTTCTGGACATCCGCAGATGACAACCCGGCCGATCGCGCTCACCATGGGCGAACCGGCCGGCGTGGGAGCGGAAATAGCCTTAAAGGCCTGGATGCGGCGCGAGGAGTTGTCGTTGCCTCACTTCTTCCTGCTGGACGATCCCAGACGGCTCGCGCGTCTGGCCGATACCCTGAACTGGCGGGTTGACCTGGCCGAGATCGATGCGCCCGCCGATACCGACCAGGTCTTCGACCAATATCTACCCGTGCTGCCCCACCCCCTGCCCGGCAGCGTCATACCAGGCACGCCGGATCCGGCCAACGCACGCGCCGTGCTAACGGCGATCGAGACTGCGGCGGGCCTGGTTCAGGACGGCGCGGCGGCGGCGATGGTCACCAACCCGATCAACAAGGCGGTCCTGTACGAGACGGGCTTCAACCATCCGGGGCATACGGAGTATCTGGCGGAACTGGCCGGGCCGAATGTTAAGCCGGTAATGATGCTGGCCTGCCCCGGCCTGCGCGTCGTTCCGGTAACGATCCACATGGCTCTGCGCGAGGTCGCCGAACATCTGGACCAGGGCGCGATTGAACATGCCGCCCGCGTTACGGCCCATGCGCTGGCACGTGATTTCGGTATCGAAAACCCGCAGATAGTGGTCTCCGGGCTGAACCCCCACGCCGGCGAGGGCGGCGCCATGGGCCGTGAGGAGATCGAAATCATCAAGCCAGCCGTGGATATGCTGAAGAGCGAGGGGTTCCACGTTCTGGGCCCGGTTCCGGCCGATACACTGTTCCATGAACGCATGCGCCCGACCTACGACGCTGCAATCTGCATGTATCACGATCAGGCGCTGATTCCGATCAAGACCATCGATTTTCATAACGGAGTCAATATCACGCTGGGCCTGCCCTTCGTGCGCACCTCACCCGACCATGGCACCGCCTTCGAGATCGCCGGCACCGGCGTCGCCGACGAACGCAGCCTCGTCGCCGCGATCCGCGAAGCCGCTTCCATGGCGGAGCGCCGCGGCGCAAGCCAGTGACTAACGATGTTCCCGAGGCCGTCGCGGCCCTGCCGCCGCTGCGCGAAGTAATCGCCCGGAACGATCTCGCCGCGCGCAGGCGTTTGGGCCAGCATTTCCTGCTGGATTTGAACCTGACCGGCCGCATCGCGCGGGCTGCGGGCGCTATCGGCGAGGGCACGGTTATCGAGGTCGGACCTGGTCCGGGCGGACTTACACGGGCCCTGTTAATGGCGGATGCGGCGAAAGTGATTGCCGTGGAGCGCGATGCGCGCTGTATCGAAGCACTGGCGGACCTGCGAGAGGCCGCCGCCGGCCGCCTGGAGATCGTCGAGGGCGATGCGCTGGAGATCGACATCGCCTCGCTTGGCGACGCGCCACGCCGCATCGTCGCCAACCTGCCCTACAATATCTCGGTGCCGTTGCTGATCGACTGGCTGGAGAAGGCCGAACGATTCGCCTCGATGACCCTCATGTTCCAGAAGGAAGTCGCCGATCGCATCACTGCCACGACGGGCGACAAATCCTATGGGCGTCTGGCGGTGCTGGCCAACTGGCGTTGCCGCACCCGCATTCTGTTCGATATCCCGGCGCGCGCATTCACCCCGCCACCCAAGGTCGTCTCGGCCGTCGTCGAATTGATCCCGTATGACGAACCGCCCCACCCCTGCGACATAACCGCCCTGCAATCCGTGGCCGCGGCGGCGTTCGGCCAGCGCCGCAAGATGCTGCGCCGCTCGCTGGGCAGTCTTGGCGTGAATACGGAGGCACTTCTGGAAGCCGCCGGCCTGGATCCCACGGCGCGCGCGGAGTCGCTGGATATTGCACAATTCGCAGCGCTGGCGAGGGCGCTGGTCAGCCTTCCCGGAGCCCCCTAACGAAATCGCCGAGGCCTACCTGGCGTTCGCGGCGCAGGCGTTCGGCGGTAAGGATGGCCTCGACCTGGGCTACACTCGCTTTAATGTCGTTGTTGACGATTATGTAATCATATTCGGGGTAATGGCTCATCTCGTCGGCGGCCTTGCTCATGCGCTGGGCGACGACCTCTTCGCTGTCCTGGGCGCGCGATTTCAGGCGACGTTCCAACTCGCGCGTGGTGGGCGGCAGAACGAAGACCGAAACCAGATCCTCGCGCGCCGATTCGTGAAGCTGCTGGGTGCCCTGCCAATCGATGTCGAACAGAACATCCCGACCCGCCGCCAACGTTTTCTCGACCGGCGCGCGCGGCGTGCCGTAGAGATTGCCGAACACGGTCGCATGTTCCAACAATTCCCGCCGATTCACCATCAGGCGGAAATTTTCCTCTTTCAAGAAAAAATAGTCGAGACCTTCTACTTCGCCCGGGCGTTTCGGCCGCGTGGTTGCCGAAACCGACATGCGCAGATTATCGTCGCGTGACAGGATTTTGCGCGCGATCGTCGTCTTGCCAGCGCCCGACGGCGAGGACAGAACCAGCATCAGGCCGCGGCGGCTGATCCGGAAAGGGTCGGTATCGCTCACTACACCAGCCTACTCAATATTAAGCGCCTGTTCACGGAACTGGTCGACCGCCGCCTTCATGGCCAGCCCGATCCGCGTAAGTTCTATATCGCCGGATTTTGAGCAAAGCGTATTGGCCTCGCGATTGAATTCCTGGCAGAGGAAATCGAGCTTGCGGCCAACGGCCAAGCCCTCGTCCAGCAGCCCGCGCGCGCCCTCGATATGGGATTTCAGCCGGTCGAGCTCCTCGCGAATATCGCCCTTGACCGCCAGCACGGCCACTTCCTGCGCCAGCCGCTCTTCCGACAGGGCGGGGCTCATATCCAGCAGATCCTGGACCTGCTGAGCCAGCTTGTCGCGGATCGCCGCAGTACGGAGCGACGCGGCGCCATCGGCCTCGTTGCACAAACCATCCAACTCACTCAGCCGTTCGCGCAGAATCACTTCCAGCCGCGCGCCCTCGGCCTGGCGCACGCCGAGCAGCGCCTCCAACGCCTCGCGCAAGGACGTGGCCATTAATTTCTGGCGTTCCTCGGCCTCCTCCGGGTCGTCCTCGCCTTCCGATGCCTCGACCGCGCCACGGATCGTCAACAGCGTATCCAGCCGGGGCGGCTCGTTGGAAATGCGTTTTTCACCCTTCAATTCGTCGGACAGGGCCAGCAGGCTTTCCAGCAATTCCCTGTTCACGCGATAAGCGGACACCGCGCTGGCCCGGTTGACGGTCAGCGATACCGATACCGACCCGCGCTTCAGGGTTTTGCCGGCGACATCGCGGACGATCGCCTCCAGCGCCTCATAGCCGTATGGCAGGCGGACGCGCACATCCAGCCCCTTGCCATTTACGCTTCTGATCTCCCAGATCCAGCCGGTGGTATCGTGCTGGCCGGCGACCCGGGTAAAACCTGTCATCGATGATAAGGGCAAGCGCCAAGTCCTGAGTATTTTGAATGAGGCCGCACTTTATCCCGCGCGCCGCGGCGCGACAAGCCGTGAACCATGCTTTCCCGCTTCTAATACCACCATCGGAAAGGCTATGCTGCCGCCATGAAAAATCCAAGATCCATTCTGATTACCGGGGCGACCAGCGGCATCGGCGCGGCGCTGGCCCGTGACTACGCCGCGCCCGGCGTGCGGCTGGTGCTGTCGGGGCGCAACGAAGAGCGCCTGGAGGCTGTCGCGGCGGATGCAAGGGCGGCCGGGGCCGAGGTTGAAACCGCGATCATCGACGTTACCGACGCCGAGTCCACCGGCCGCTGGGTCGAGGCCGCGGACAACGCCGCCCCGCTGGACCTGGCGATCGCCAATGCCGGCCTTTCCGGCGGCACCCACGGCGGCGGCGAATCGGTCGCGCAGGCCAATACCATCTTCGCCACCAATATGAACGGCGTGGTGAATACGCTGAATCCGGCCCTGGAGCGAATGGTTGCACGCGGACGCGGCCAGGCCGCCCTCGTAAGCTCGCTGGCCGGCGTAAGGGGCCTTCCCGGCTCACCAGCCTACAGCGCCAGCAAGGCCGCCGTGCGGGTCTGGGGGGACGCCATGCGCGGGCGGATGGCGCCGCGCGGCGTGACCGTCTCGATCGTCTGCCCGGGCTTCGTCCGCACCCCCATGACCGACGTCAACCAGTACACAATGCCGATGCTGATGGATGTGGACAAGGCGGCGGCGCTGATCCGCCGGCGTCTGGAGCGCGGCGACGCAATGATCGCCTTCCCCTGGCCGATGTATCTGGCGGTCCGCCTGATGGCCGCCCTGCCCCGCCCGCTGGCCGATTACCTGTACGGCCGCATGCCGGAAAAAAAGTGACGGCGGCATAAGACGCGTCCGACCTATACAGTTTATTTACCCCGGTCGCCTACTATTGTTCGCCGAACAACAATCACGGGACGTGGGCCGATATGCATAAGGAACGCAAGGGGTTACCAGCGGCGATCGCGTTGGCGGCTGCATTATTTCTGGCCGGCTGCGGCGCGGGCAGCAAGGCGGACATCAAGGCGGATTACAACCGGAGCGCATCGTCGGATCCTTCCACCTTCGCCGAACAGACGATCCATTACGTCAATGAAGAGCGTAAACTGCGCGGCCTCAAAGAACTGAAGATCATTCCCAACCTGATGCAGGCCAGCCAGTTTCATGCCGAGTACATGGGCCGGGAGGATTGCTACGAGCATGAATGCCCCAACGGCCCCACCGTGGTCGAGCGTTACCGAAAATTCGATTATCGAACGACCGGGTTGGCCGAAAATATCGGGGCGGGCTACACAACGCCTTGGGATGCCTTCGTGGGCTGGATGAACAGCCCCGGCCATCGCGCCAACATCCTGGCCCCGGCATCGAAAACAGTCGGCGCGGGCTATTACCTTGAGCCGAACGACAGTGGTCGCGTACGCTGGGGGCATTATTGGGCGATGAATTTCGCAACGCCGCTTTACAGCTTCGAGGGAACACCCGACGAAGCAGTTGAAGAGGCCGTGCGTCTAGCCAACGAGTTGCGCGTGCAGAGAGGCCTGACGCCGTTCAACACCCCACCGCAGCTCAAAGCGATTGCCAGTGAGGAATCGCGAATCAAGGGTGGGACCGATTGTGGCGGCTGCGACCCGGAGAGACCCTATACCTGGCGCCTGAGAGACGCGGGGTACAAAAATTCATTTGTCATGGCGTACCATTTCAGCGGGGTGCCGACTCCTGAACAACTGGTCCAATTGCTGGGCCGAGTTGAGGCTGGCAACAAATTTCTCGATCCCGCGACCCGGGACATAGGTATCGGCTACTACTTCAAGGACGAGGAGATGTCCGGCGACAAATACGCCCATTACTGGGCGATACTCTATGGCATTTACAATTAACCCATCTGGATAAATGTCTCGATGCTCATTCGTCCGATCACCGTGGTTCTGTTGACCTTGCTGGCATTACCGGCCACCGCGCGGGCTGAAAGCCAGCCTTTGCCGCTGCTGGGGGAGCATAGATTCACGGCCGGGGGTTACAGCCTGGTCGGGCTGACCTGGGGCCGCCCTCGCCACCCTGTCCAGGACCAGCTGGGCGATTTTTATGTGGACAATCCGGCGCTACTGGAGGAACTCAAGGCCCTGTGGGTCACCGGGCCTCCGGCGCCCATGTATGCCTGCGGCTATCACTACACGGTGCTGCTGATCCGCGATGCGCGCACGGTTGAGAGTTTTTCAATCAATCTGGAAACCGGCTGCGGTACGGTGGTAACCGACGCCGGATCGTACCATTTCGACGCCGCGCTGCTAAGCACCCACGCCGACCGCTACCGCAAACCCGTGGTCGAGCGCCGTGAATTCGCCTCGCTTGCCGAGGGCCGCGATTTCTTGTCCGGCCTTGCCGGCAACGAACGCCTGCTGCTGATGCCGCAGCCGCGATGGCGCGACTACGACGGCGAGTTTCGCTTCATGCTGCCCTGCCCCGACCATGGCTATGATGAAGTCAAGGTAACCGCCTGCATCGCCAAGGCGCGCGCTGAAATCGAGGTGAAGTTTCCGGGCGAGGAATTCGACCTGTCGGAAGCCGGCGGCGAGGGCGATCGGATCATGATCGAAATGAAAAGCAGCAAGGCCCTGCACACCCGCTTCGACCTCTACGAGGATTACTGGGAATGGCGGGATTACGAGCCGGGCGTCACTCTGTACTGGCGGGCCGCTGCCTAATCGCCAGTCATCCCGCCGCCGCCCACGACATGCACGGTGCGCTGCGGGAAGGGGAGCGAGATGCCGGCCTTGTCGAACGCCTCCTTGATGGCCTTGGTCATGTCGAATTTCACCGGCCAGTAATCGCCGGCGTCGCTCCAGACGCGGATCACGATATTCACCGAGCTGTCGGCCAGTTCGCCGACCGCAAGCATGGGCTCGGGGTCGGCGTGGATACGGTCGTCGGCGGCGATGACGGCGCGGATCGTTTCGAAGGCCTTGTCGATATCGTCGCCGTAATCGATGCCGATCAGCAGGTCGACGCGGCGCGTTGGCTGATGGCTGTAATTCACCACCGCGCCGCCCCAGATATTGCCGTTGGGCACCAGGATTCGGACATTGTCGGGCGTCGCGAACTCGGTCATGAACAGGTCGATGGTCTTAACTGTTCCGGCATGGCCGCCGGCCTCGACATAATCGCCCACATGGAAGGGCCGGAAGAACAGCAGCATCACGCCGGCCGCCAGATTGCTGAGCGTGCCCTGCAACGCCAGCCCGATGGCCAGCGAAGCGGCGCCAAAGACCGTGATCAGGCTGGCCGTCTGGACGCCGAATTCCGACAGCACCGCCAGCGCGGTAAGCACCAGGACCAGATATCGCGTGGCGCTGGCCAGGAAACTGCGCAATGTAACATCGATTTTATCGATCTTGCCCAGCCCACGATCGACCGCGCGCCCGGCCCAGCCGGCAATCATCCAGCCGACGACCAGAACGACGAACCCGCCCAGCACGCTAAGCCCGTAGGTCGTTAGCAATACGGCGATCATGTCGGCATATTCAGTGGCGCTGTTGGTAAGTTCATTCATCTTGCCTGTCTCCCTGTCGATTTCGTACGCGCGAAATTCAATCTCACTACCTTAGCTTAAAGCGGCAGCCATTAGCATGCGCGTTTCACGGCCGCCGGCCCAGTGTCGCCGCCCCAGTGTTGCATAACGCGCGCGGGAGACCTGCAAAACTTGCATTGCCTCAACTTCCGTTTCTGATTTAGGGTTATCGCCGTCCGCACTGGCGGGCGGGAGAGGTGCGGTACCGACCTTGCGAAGTATTCATGTTGCGTCCTGGATCGACGCGGTCGGCAAGCCGACGGCGGCGACTTTTGTCATCCTGTTCTCGCTGGTCGGGTTCACCCGCGCGCTACTGATCACCATCATCCCCCTGAACGCCCTTGCCTGGCTTGGCAGCGCGCAGAAGGTCAGCGTGCTGTTTTTCACCGTCAGCCTGGTCGGCGTGGTGGCCAGCCTGGGCGTGCCCTGGCTGGTGCATAAAATCCGCCGGCGCAACGTGTTCGCGCTGGGCATCGCGCTGACCCTGGTGGCCTGCGGCCTGATGGCCACGGGCGGTGGCGGCGGCATCGTCACCGGCATGCTGGCCAACGTCCTTGCAATCGCGGCGCTGGAGATCGCGCTGAACCTGTACATCATGGATCACATCCCCCGGCGCGAACTGGCGTCGTTCGAGCCGATGCGCGTGTTCTACGCCGCCGGCATGTGGACCCTGGGACCGTGGCTGGGGGTGTGGCTGCATGTCCATATTGACCCGACCACGCCCTTCGCGCTGGCGGCGGCGCTGGCGCTGGCGACCATGCTCTATTTCCAGTATTTACGGCTGACCGACAATCCGGCGGTGGCGCCCGCGAAGAAACCGCCGCCCAACCCGCTGAATTATCTGCCGCGCTTTTTCCACCAGCCGCGCCTGCGGCTGGCCTGGGGGCTGGCCATCGGACGGTCGGCCTGGTGGTCGATGTATTTCGTCTATTCGCCGATTTATGTGGTGAGTTCTGGCATGGACGAGATCTGGGCCGGCGCCATCGTCTCGCTGGGCACCGCCACCTTCTTCCTGGTGCCGCTATGGAACCGGCTGGGCCGGCGTTACGGCCTCAGGGTGCTGATGGTCGGCGGCTATTTTGGCACCGGTTGCTTCACGCTTACCGTAGCGCTGCTGGACGGCCAGGCCGGGGTCGCCGCGCTGCTGCTGGGGGCGATTGCGGCCGGCATCATCGACGCCGCCGGGAACGTGCCCTTCCTGCGCGCCGTGCATCCCCATGAGCGCCCCGAGATGACGACCGTCTACAACACATTCCGCGGCGTCTCGCAGACCGCGCCGCCGGGCGTATTCGCGATCCTTCTGAAAGCTTTCGAACTGCCCGCCGTATTCCTCGTCGGCGGCGCGGCGATGGCGAGTCTGGCCTGGCTCTGCAAATACCTGCCCCGG
>JADFVY010000215.1 GCA_015222795.1 Pseudomonadota bacterium
AGCAGGATATCGGCGCCGACAAGCACGATGCGCGTCACGTCGATGATGCCGAAGGCCAGCGGAATCAGCGACATCTGCGCCTCGAAGCGCTCCACCTTTATCATCTCGGGGCGCTTACCCCATTTGGCGTTGGACAGCGTCACGCCCGAGACCGATACCGAGGGCGTCAGCGAAATTCCAAGTTCCAGGTCTCCGGCGATCACCAGATCGCGCCCTGTCGCCTTTTTGGTCTCCTCGGCGATAAGCGGCTTGTACTGATTGAAATCCGTCGTCATCAAAACCGCAATGGCGCCAACCACAAGGGCGACCACCAGCAGCGGAACAACAATGACAATAATCTTGATAGCCTTACCGAGTCGCATTTTCGTCTCCTAGTAGAGTAGTGGCCAGCGCCGCCAGTTCACCGAACTCATCGATTACGCCGGCCGCCCCGGCCGCGCGCAATTCATCCGGATTGTGATAACCCCAGCTTACACCAATCGAGCGCACTTGTGCATTGCGGGCCATTTCAATATCGAAAACCGTATCGCCGATCATTACCGTCGTGCCCGGGCCAGCGCCGGCTTCGGCCATGGCTTCCACCAGCATATGGGGATGCGGCTTGCCGGGGCCGTCGTCGGCGGTTTTGAGCGTCATGAACCGGCCTTCCAGACCGTGCCGCGACAGGGTCGCATCAAGACCGCGGCGGGATTTTCCAGTCGCCACCGCCAGCAGGTAGCCGGCTGCCTTCATCGCATCCAGCGCCTCGACGGTTCCGGGATAGAGCGGTTCGTGATGATCCGGCTGTTGCCGCAAGCTGTGAAACGCCTCTTTATAATTGTCCGTGAGGGTCAGGTGGGTTTCGCGCGAACCCATGGGATGCAGACTGGCCACGGCCTCCAGCAGCGGCAGCCCGACGACGCGGCGTACCACGGCAGCCGGCAGTGGCTGCAACGCGTGTGCGCGCCAGGCCGCGGCCATCGCCGCGACGATATTATGCTGACTATCCACCAACGTGCCGTCGCAATCGAAGACGGCCAGGTGCGTTTGAGACATTTCGTTCCGAATCATATGATTGTTAGCTAGATTCCCAACCCAACAGATAGTGGATCATGGCGCCAAATACCAGTCCGGCGAAACCTGCCGCGTCCACGGAAAATCCGCGAATTGCGCCACATCACTTTGTTTCGCCACATTTTTCGTTAACTTTGATATAAACAGGCATGTAGGGGGCATGAAGGAAAAGCATGAAAGACAGGGGTATTCCAGGGGTTGATGTTTTCGGAGCGATCGCCGCGGCTGCGGTTCTGGTCTCCCTGTCGGCTGCCCCGGCGCGGAGCGCCGACCCCCTGCCCGAAACCCCCATTTACACAATCCCCAGCCCCAATAACGAAGAGACACCACCAGGCACCGTGGATAAAGGTCATGCCGGGGCCTCGGAGCGCGTGCGGCTGCTGGGCGCCTGGGTCGATCGCTTTTTCGCCGACGAAAATTACGAGGCCGAAGTCAACAATTCATGGCTGCGCATACGCCTTGACAGTTTTTCCGAGCTCTATGAGGGGACCGACATGGATGCCAGGGCACGGATTCATCTCAAAGTGCCCGCCCTCAACAAACGCCTGCGCTTCGAAATCCTGAGCCCCGGCGAACCGGATGATCTGCAAGCAACCGGCGACGCCGACGCGGGGTCGCAGCCGCCCGGCGCGGCCGAGGAAAAAACGACCGCCGCAGTTTCCTATATTTACCGGGCCTTGGAAGAGCGTTCGATCATTGCCAGACTGGGGCTCGATTTCGATGGATACACCCCCAACCCCTATGTAGGCGGCCGCTATCGCGAGCTTGTGCCGATAAACGACGACTGGAATTTCAGATTTACCCAGAGAGTCCGGTTCTACACCCTCGAGGGGCTGGAATCGCGCACCTCATTCGATTTCGAGCGTATCCTGGAAGAGGATATGCTGTTTCGTACCAGCCTGAACGGCACCTGGCTTCAGGAAGACCCGGATTATTTCTACAGCCTGGGTTTTGCGCTGTTTCGGCCGCTGGATGAAAATTCCGCCGTCGAATACCAGGTCATCAACAGTTTCAGAACCGACCCGCATCGGCTGGACAGGATCACGGTCCGGTTAAGGCACCGCCAGAAGATATGGCGGGACTGGCTGACCTTCGAAATCGCGCCTCAGGTCAGCTTCCCCGATGATCGCAATTTTGAACCGATGCCAGGCATTCTGTTCCGGCTGGAGGCGACCTTCGGAGGCTGATACCAGGGCTCGCTGATAAAGACCCACGTGATGAGTCTTTATCAGCGAGCCTTGGTATGAAACATTACTCGAACGCCGCAAACGGGTCGCCGGCGTAATTGCGGTCGAAACCGAACAGGTCCCAGCTCTCCGCCATGTGGGGCGGCAGTTCGGCGGTGATATGCAGTTCGCCGCGCCCCGACGGGTGCGGCAGGCGCAGTTCACGGGCATGCAGATGAACCTGCCGCGCCACCCCTTCGGCCACCAGAAAGGCTTCCTCGCCGCCATATTTTCCATCGCCGGCAACCGGGTGCCCCATGGCGGCGCAATGGGCCCGCAGTTGATGGGTCCGCCCGGTCAATGGCCAGAGCGCCAGCCATGAGGCTGCCTTGCCGGCGCGCTCGACAATGCTGTACAGGGTAACCGCGCTCTTGCCCTCTTTTTCGTCGGGCATCATGCGTTCGCCATGCGGGCCGGGGCGTTTGCCCAGCGGCAAATCGATTCGCCCCTCGTCCCTTTCGGGCACGCCGACGGCCAGGGCCCAGTATATCTTACGCACATTGCGGCCCTGGAACGCCTTACCGAGCCGGGCCGCCACCTTTGCGCTGCGCGCCAGCAACAATATGCCGCTGGTGTCGCGGTCGAGCCGGTGAACCAGCCGGGGTCGTTCCTTCGACCCAAATCGCAGCCCATCCAGCATGGCATCGATATGGCGCGCCGTTTTCGTGCCGCCCTGAACCGCCAGTCCGGGCGGCTTGTTCAGCGCAATCACCTCTTCGTCCCGGTAAATCACCAGGGACTGCACGAACGCCGCATCCTTGGCGTCCAGCTTTCGGCTTTCATGTCGTGGCGTTTCGACCGGCGTTGCGGCGGCCTGCGGCGGTATGCGGATCTGCTGGCCCTCGGTGAGGCGCAGATTCGCCTTCGCCCGCTTGCCATCGACCCTGATCTGGCCCGTGCGCAGCAGCTTTTCCAGCGCGCCCTGTTTCAGTCCCGGATAGCGCCTGCGAAACCAGCGGTCGAGCCTGATATCGTCGTCGTCCGCGCTTACTTCCGCCGTCTCGACACCGCTCATGCGGCAACGGCCCGGACCAGCGCCAGGCCCGCAAACAGCCCGCCAACGGCCAACGTCACCGACGAGATGATATAACCGGCGGCCAGCATCATCTGGCCGCGCTCATAGAGCAGCGCCACCTGCAGCGAAAATGTGGAAAATGTGGTGAAGGCGCCGAGCCCGCCGACGATGAGAAAGGCGCGCAGTTCCTGGGATGGAGACCAGACCAGCGCCATCGACTCGACCAGAACGCCCATGGCAAAAGATCCCGCGACGTTGGCCACCAGGATTCCCCACGGAAATCCATCCCCCAGCCAGTGGGTGATCTGGTTATTGACGAAATGCCGCGCTACCGCGCCAAACGCGCCGCCGGCGGCAATCGCGAGAATGATCTTCATGCGCTAACTCCTTGCCTATGACATGCGGATAGCGCAAGGAACCTGCCATAGTCCACAAAGAAATCGACGGGCCAGAGGCCCGCCGTAAGTTTCATGCGAAGTATGTATGTGTGAATTCGGTGGTCCGGCGCCTTACTCGACCGGCAGCCAGAGACGCGTCTCCCGATCGGGAGAGGCCGAGAGCTGCGAAGACTTGTCTTTGATCGTCGCGGAGAACACAGCGGTCTTTTCCGTTTGACTGGCGCCAACGAATGCGCCCAGCGGGATCGTGTCGGCGGCCACGGCCGCAACCGCGGCGGAACGGCGTTCGATGCTGACGCTTTCGCCAAGCGGTTCGGCTATTTCAGAAATCGCGGCGTGGATGGTAAGCGGATCGCCGGCGCCAACCGACGCCATCTGCGTCTCGCCCCAAGTGACGGTATCGAACTGGAACACCAGGCGATCGCCCGCCACGTCTTCGTCATTGGGGACACAGGCCGTTTCGCCCTTCACGATGCGCGTCATCGCGCAATCCTTGCCGGCGGCCGCGGACAATGCATGATCGGTCATGCTCTTGCCGGTCAGGATATAACTGACCCCGTCCACGGTCCAGGAAACAGCATCGAAAGCCGGTGTAACCGTGCAGCCGCTCAATATGAAGAGCAGCGCCGCGGCAATCGAAATACGTATGTGTGAAACTGTTTTCATTAAATCTCTTTAGTAGCTTTATGAATTTAGTAAGAACCTTAACGTCTATATCTGCAACTAATATAGAGTCCAATTACAAACGCATTTTATTTAAATCGCAACGAAATCACATCGGTTTTTATTACTTGTATTTAATTTTATATATATTTTATCCAGATCTTTGCTCGATAAAGATAAGGTTTTAACTTTCTGTTAACCAAGAGCGTGGTTCTCTATACTCGGTCACCGACCCTTGCCCGACAATCAGAACCTAACAGTCAGATGTTTAATTCC
>JADFVY010000216.1 GCA_015222795.1 Pseudomonadota bacterium
GCCTTGGACCCAAAGAGGCGGGTCCGGTCTTCACCTACAAGGGTAGGGCCATCAAGGATGTGAAAACATCCTTCAGTGAAGCTCGCAAAAAAGCGGGGCTAGAGGGTGTTCGGTTCCACGACTTGAGACACACCTTTGCGTCACGATTGGTGCAGGCTTCTGTCCCGCTCCATGACGTAATGGGGCTGACCGGCCACAAGAGCTTGGAGATGGTGCAACGATACGCCCATCACGCCCCTGACTATCAAGAAAAGGCCATTCAGGCTCTTAATGGTCTGTGTCTCACTTTAGACACACCAAAGCCCGCGTCTGACGCAATGGTGGGCTAAGTGATTGGGAAAATGGTGGAGCCGAGGAGGATCGAACTCCTGACCTTCGCATTGCGAACGCGACGCTCTCCCATCTGAGCTACGGCCCCACAAAAGCATTTTGTCCGGATTGCGCCGGACGAGGCGGAATATGTGTTCGGCGAGGCCGCCTGTCAAGCTCTGCCTGCGCCCCCGGCTCTAATTTTCCGCCCTTCCTTGTGCTTGCCGTCGCCGGACCATAAATGTAGTCTCGCGGTCGCAACGTGAGATGCCGTATTGCAGCAGGGGGCACGAGAACTGTTATGGGCGTAAATCCAATCATATGGCTGATTGTCACGGTCATCGATATCTATGTCTGGTTTGTCATTGCCAGCGTTATTTTAAGCTGGCTGGTAACCTTCGATATCATCAATCTGCGCAACCGTTTCGTCTATATGATATATGACATGCTGTTCCGCATTACCGAACCGGCACTCGTGCGCATTCGGCGTTTCACGCCCAAAATGCAGATAGACCTTTCGCCGATTGCCCTGATTGTGGGGCTCTATTTCATCCGTTATTCGGTCGTATGGGTTTACGTTAAGTTGGCCATGTAATTTCCGCCGGATGACGAAAACCCCGTTCAGCAGGGCCGCGGACGGCGCGCTGGTCACGGTGCGCCTGACACCTAAATCCTCGGCGAACGCGATCCGGGGTATCGCGGCGGCCGGCGACGGCTCGACCCACCTGAAGGCCAACGTCACCGCCGTTCCCGAGGACGGCAAGGCCAACGCGGCGTTGCTGAAGCTGCTGGCGAAGACGTGGAAACTGCCAAAAACGTCGCTTACGATTGCCTCGGGCGCCACCGCGCGCCGTAAGGTCGTGCACATCGCGGGCGACCCCGCGGTGCTGTATGGAATGCTACGGGAATGGAAAAGGACTATCGAATGAGCGATCCGAAAATCATCGACGGCAAGGCCTTCGCGGCCACCCTGCGGGCCCGTATCGGCGAGACCGTGGCCGGGCTGAAGCAGCAACATGGCCTGACGCCCGGGCTGGCCGTCGTGCTGGTCGGCGAGGATCCGGCCAGCCAGGTTTACGTGCGCTCCAAGGGCAAGCAGACCCAGGAAGCCGGCATGAACAGCTTCGAGCACAAGCTGTCGCCCGAAACCTCGCAGGCCGACCTGCTGGCGCTGATCGATACGCTGAATAACGATCCCGCGGTGCATGGCATTCTGGTGCAGCTTCCGCTGCCCAGGCAGATCGACGAACAGTCGGTCATCGATGCCATCGACCCGGCCAAGGATGTCGATGGCTTCCACGTCATTAACGCGGGCCGTCTGGCCACCGGCGGCAATGCCATGGTGCCCTGCACGCCGCTGGGCTGCCTGATGCTGCTGCAGGACCGGCTGGGCGACCTTTCCGGCTTGGAGGCGGTGATCGTGGGGCGCTCGAACATCGTCGGCAAGCCGATGGCGCAGCTTCTGCTGGGCGCCAACTGCACGGTCACGATCGCCCATTCGCGCACCCGCGACCTGGCCGACGTTTGCCGCCGCGCCGATATCCTGGTCGCCGCCGTCGGCCGGCCGGAGATGATCAAGGGCGATTGGGTAAAACCGGGGGCCGCCGTCATCGACGTCGGCATCAACCGCATCGACACCGGCGGCGACAAGCCGAAACTGGTGGGCGATGTGGATTTCGCCGGCGCGCGCGAAAACGCGGGCGGCATCACGCCGGTGCCCGGTGGCGTCGGCCCGATGACCATCGCGGTGCTGCTGCGCAATACCGTGGTCGCCGCATGCCGCCAGACAGGCGTTGCGGACCCCGCGCTTTAGAATCGAGCCTATCCAAGGCTGCATTCAAAGTATGCGACACCCGTTGCTTTTGTGTTGTATCATCCCTCAAATTAGGCAAGTCTGTTTTTGTCCAGACACATGCGGGTGAAAACCGTAACGGGAAGATTGCAATATGTTCGTCATAAGCGAAAACGATCACACCGAGGAAACAATCAGGGAAGAGTTGGAGCGCCTGTATGTCGCCGTCGGCTACTTGAACGCCGGTAGTGGCAACATGGAGATCGCCATGCATCTGATTGGCGCGGCGATCGTCGAGCTGGAAAGCCCCGCCGAACGGGGCTCCAGCACCCGAATCCGCATGGTGCATAGCGCCAGGAAAGCCGACGATGCGCACAGCGCCAAGGAATCCGACTCCCCCGAATAAACCCGCTGCACACTGGACGCGCGCCAATAGCGGCGCGATAATCGCAGAATGATTGGAACCATCGAAGGCCTGTCGCTGGCCGTCGCCTGTTTTGTCGGCGGCCATTTTATATTGTCCAGTGTCAACCTCCGCAATCGCGCCATCGCCGCGCTTGGCGAGGCCGGGTTCCGCGCCTTCTATTCGCTGGCCGCGGTCGCGACGATGGCCTGGATCGTCATGGCCTACAGGGCGGCGCCGGAAATTCAGTTGTGGAAAACCGGCATGGCCCTGACCCATGTGGCGGCCGCCCTGATGCCGCTCGCCTGCATCCTGGCGCTCGCCGGCCTGACGACCCGCACCGTGACCATGGTCGGCGGCGAGGCCATGACGGGCGAGCCCGACGCGGTCACCGGCATCGCAACGGTCACGCGCCATCCCTTCCTGTGGGGCGTCGTCCTGTGGGCCATCGGCCATATTGCCGCCAACGGGGAAGTGGCGGGGCTTGTCCTGTTCGGCGGCATGGCCGTGCTGGCGCTGGGCGGCATGGCGCATATCGACCACCGGCGGCGCCTGGCGATGGGGGCGGATTGGGGACCGATCCTCTTGACCACCTCGGTCATACCGTTCCTGGCCGCGATTCAGGGGCGGCGCCGGATCGACTGGCGCGGCATCGGCTGGGCCCGGCTTGCCGGCGGCATCGTCCTCGCCGTTGCACTGCCTTTCCTGCATGCGTTGGCGGGAGTCCCGATCGTTCCCGATTTTGTAATGGCGCTGTTCCGATGACCGAATTCCTGCCTCTGATCGTCCTGCTGGCGGCCTTCGTGGCGGTGCATACGGCGATCTCCCGGCCTCGCATCCGCGACCCTCTGATCGCGCGGCTGGGGCGGCGCTGGTACGGGGCCTTGCACGGCCTCGTCTCGACGGTCGGGATGGTGGCCGTGTTCTGGGCCTTTTACATGGCGCCGTACCTGGAATTGTGGCCGCCGCTGGCGGCGTTCCGGGCGATCCCGGCGCTGCTCATGCCGCTGGCCTGCATTCTGACGGTGGCCAGCGTCACCACCCCTTGCGCCGGCCTCAGTGGCGACTGTCTGCCCGAGGGCGATAACCCGGCGCCGGCGATTCTAGGCATCACGCGCCACCCGGTTCCCTGGGCGCTGGTGCTGTGGGGCGCCGCCCATGTTATCGCCAACGGCGACCTCGCGGGGGTTCTGTTCTTCGGGATTTTTCTGCTGTTCGGCGCCCTGGGTATCCCGCTCGTCGACATGCGCCGGCGGCGGCTTTGCGGCGAAGACGCCTGGAAGCGTTTCGCCGCCGCCAGCCCGATCCTGCCCTTCGCCGGGCCGGGCCCGGTCGACTGGCGCGGCATCGGATGGAAACCGGTGGTGATCGGGCTGGTGCTCTACGCGGCCCTGATGCTGACCCATGAATGGATCATCGGGGTCCAGCCCTACCCGTAGAACGGCGCCGGCATGCGCCGGCGTCGCTACTTTCCGCCGCGCGTGCGCAACAGCCGCAGGCGCAGCGCGTTCAGCTTGATGAACCCCTCCGCATCGCGCTGGTCATAGACCGTGTCTTCCTCAAACGTCACATGTTCCAGCGAGTAGAGGCTGTCCGGCGATTTGCGCCCGGCTACCGTGACCGACCCCTTGTACAGCTTCAGCCGTACCGTGCCGTTCACATGTTCCTGGCTCTGGTCGATCAGGGCCTGCAGCATCTCGCGCTCGGGCGAGAACCAGAAGCCGTTATAGAGGATCTCCGCATAGCGC
>JADFVY010000217.1 GCA_015222795.1 Pseudomonadota bacterium
ATCTTCATGATGCCGTCTTCCATTTTCGTCTCATGGATTTCGGTCTTTTTGGCGTTCGCGGTGGCGGCGGAAATCAGCTTGTCGTCCGCGCCGCCGGTGTTGGTAATCGTCATGAAGGCGGCGCCGGCATTGCCATGGCCCGCGCTGGCCCGCGCCCAGGGATGCATGATGCGCAACTCGCCGACGCTGACCGGGTCTTCGGCGAATGCCGGGAATTGGGTGGCGGTGGCAACCAGGGCCATTGCGGCCAGGGCAATCGAAAGAACCATACGCATATCTGATACTCCTTTATGCAAAAATGGACTTATTTGCTCATGAATTCACGAATTTTGGCGGCGATCTCCTCCGCCGTGTCGATCGGCGAGAAGACGGCGGTGTAAACGCCTTGCGGGTCCATCAGGTACAGGCCCGCGCCATGGTCCATCGAGTATTCGCCTTCGATAATCTTGTCGTCCTCGAACATCAGGACCTTTGCGTAATAGACGCGGTGGCTTTGCGCGGCGGCGGCAACCTGTTTCTCGCTGCCCGTCAGCCCGATGATCCGCGGATGGAAGACCGCGACATAGTCGGCCATGATTTCCGGCGTGTCGCGCGAGGGATCGACGGTGATGAACAGCGGCTGCACCTTCGCCGCATCCCCGCCCAGCGCGTCCATGACCAGCCCTACCACGGCCAGGGTCGTCGGGCAGACGTCGGGGCAATGGGTGTATCCGAAAAAGATCAACGGCCAGGAGCCGCGATAATTCTCGTCCGTGACGGCATTGCCGTGATGATCGGTCAGCGAAAACTCGCCCGTTACGATTTCCCGCAGGACCTCTTGCGCGGTACGCGCCTGATCCGCTTCCTCGGGCGGCGCTCCGGTCTGGTCCATTTGGCGGATCGCCAATTGCGCGCCGCCAACCGCAACCGCGGTCGCGATCAGGAACAACATTATCAATCGAGTTTTTCGCAACGACACACCTCTCGACAAAACGAGGGAAAACGACCCAGAAACACCGAACCTTCCAGAACTGGAAGGTTATAGCCGGTCAAGCGACCCCGAACCCCGGAATTATTGTCGCATTCCCAATTAGCGCTTTATAACGGAGTTTCAATAAACACAGTTTGACTGATGTTAAACAGGGGTGTTTTGTCGCATGTCCCGACGCGTGGTATAGTTTTGACAAAATTCGCCATCGGGAGACTGCCATGATCGACAATGCCGCTGCCGCCGGCGATTTCCTCGCCGCGCGCGAACTGCTATTCCAAAACCGTGAAAACCTTGACGCGGCCTGCCGGGAATTCACCTGGCCGCGGCCTTCGCATTTCAACTGGGCGCTGGACTATTTCGACCCGATGGCCGCCGGCAACGACCGGGCGGCCCTGTGGATCGTCAATGACGACGGCAGCGAATTTAAGGCCTCCTTCGCGGAAATGTGCGAGCGCTCCAACCGCGCCGCCAATTTTTTGCGCGACCAGGGCGTGGGGCGCGGCGACCATATTCTGCTGATGCTGGGCAATGTACCGCCCTTGTGGGAGATCATGCTGGGGGCGATCAAGCTGGGCGCGGTCGTCATTCCCTCGACCACGCTCCTCAGCCGCAAGGACCTGATCGACCGCATCGAACGCGGGACTGTCGGTTATGTCATTACCGACGCCGCCGAGACCGGAAAATTCGACGACCTGCCGGGCGACTACAAGCGCATCGTTGTCGGCGACGACGTTGCCGGCTGGGCGAATTACAGCGGCGTCGACGACGCCCCGGCCGAATTCACACCCGACGGCGAGACCAGGGCGGACGACCCGCTGCTGCTCTATTTCACCTCCGGCACCACGGCGAAGGCCAAGCTGGTGCTGCATACCCACGCGTCCTATCCCATCGGGCATTTGTCGACCATGTACTGGCTGGGGCTGGGCGAAGGCGACATCCATCTGAATATCAGCTCGCCGGGCTGGGCCAAGCATGCATGGAGCTGCTTCTTCGCGCCGTGGAACGCTGGCGCCTGTGTTTTTGTCCATGCCTTCGCGCGCTTCGATGCCAAGGCCACGCTGGATGTGATCGCCGCCAAGGGCGTGACGTCGCTCTGCGCGCCGCCAACCGTCTGGCGGCTCTTCGTGCAAGAGGATCTGGCGGCCTGGAAAATGTCGCTAACCAACCTGACTGGCGCCGGCGAACCCCTGAACCCGGAGGTTATCGAATCCGTCGAGCAGGCCTGGGGCATGACCATCCGCGACGGTTACGGCCAGACCGAGACGACAGCCCAGATCGCCAACGCACCGGGCCAGAAAATCAAGTCGGGCGCCATGGGCAAGCCGATGCCCGGCTATCGCGTGGCGCTGCTCGACACCAAGGGCCGCGAGGCCGAGGAAGGCGAGGTTTGCCTCGCGCTCGACCCGCGTCCCGTGGGCTTGATGCCAGGCTACCTGGACGACCCGGAGAAAATGGAAGAGGTCATGGCCGGCGGCTATTACCGGACCGGTGATATCGCCCGGCGCGACGATGACGGTTACCTGACCTTCGTCGGCCGCGCCGACGATGTTTTCAAGGCGTCCGACTACCGGATCAGCCCGTTCGAACTGGAAAGCGTGCTGATTGAGCATGACGCGGTGGCCGAGGCCGCCGTCGTGCCCAGCCCCGATCCGCTGCGCCTGGCCGTGCCCAAGGGCTTCGTCGCGCTTGCCCCCGGCTGGGAGCCGACAGCCGAGACCGCAGCCGCGATCATGGCTTACGCACGCGAGCATCTTGCGCCGTTCAAGCGTGTCCGCAGGCTGGAATTCGCCGAACTGCCCAAGACGATCTCGGGCAAAATCCGCCGCGTGGAACTGCGGACGCTGGAAGAAGGGCGCCGCGGCG
>JADFVY010000218.1 GCA_015222795.1 Pseudomonadota bacterium
CAGCTTGCCGATCCCGACATCAAGGTCGCGAACGAAATCCTGCGCGCCTGCGTCCATTGCGGCTTCTGCACGGCGACTTGCCCAACCTATGTGCTGCGCGGCGACGAACTGGACAGCCCGCGGGGCCGGATCTATCTGATCAAGGATATGCTGGAGAAGAACCGCCCCGCGCCCGCGACTGTGGTCAAGCATGTCGACCGCTGCCTGAGCTGCCTGAGCTGCATGACGACTTGCCCGTCGGGTGTGCATTACATGCATCTGGTCGATCTCGGCCGCGCTCATATCGAAAAGACCTACCGGCGCCCCCTGGGCGAGCGCTTGCTGAGATCCATGCTGGCGCTGCTGCTGCCGCGTCCTTTCCTGTTCCGGATAGCGCTGATCGGCGCCCTTTTTGGCCGGCCTTTCGCCAAACTCTTGCCGGGGCGGCTGGGCGCGATGATGGCGCTGGCGCCTAAGCGGCTGGGCGGACCCTCGGCCGTGGACAAGCCACAGGTTTTCACTGTGAACGGCGCCCGGCGCGGCCGGGTGGTGCTGATGACCGGCTGCGCCCAGAAGGTGTTGAACCCGGCGATCAACGAGGCGACGGTTCGCCTGTTGACCCGGCACGGGGTCGAGGTGGTGATCCCGCGCGGCCAGGGCTGCTGCGGCGCGCTGGTCCACCATATGGGCCGCACCGATGACTCCCACGCCCAGGCGGCGGGCAATATCGAAAGCTGGATGCGCGAAAAGCGGCGCAATGGACTGGACGCGATTATCATCAATGCGAGCGGTTGCGGCACCCAGGTCAAGGATTACGGCTTCATGCTCCGCGACGACAAGGCCTTGGCCGAGGATGCGCAAATTGTCTCGTCGATCGCGCGTGACATCACGGAATATATGGCCGAGATCGGGCTGAACGAAACTGTCCGGCCGGGTTCTTTTCCCGTGGCCTATCATTCCGCCTGCTCCATGCAACACGGGCAAAAGATAACCGCTCTGCCAAGACAACTACTGACCCAGGCCGGTTTCGAGGTTCGCGAAATAGCCGAGGGACATTTATGCTGTGGCTCGGCGGGAACCTACAACATCATGCAACCGGAACTCGCCACAAGCCTGCGCGACCGCAAAATCCGCAATATCGACGCCACCGGCGCGCCGGTGATCGCGGCCGGAAATATCGGCTGCATGGCGCAAATCGCCGGCGGCACCGAACGGCCGGTGGTGCATACGGTGGAACTGCTGGATTGGGCCACCGGTGGCCCCATGCCGCCGGCGCTGCACGGTCATGCTCTGGGACCGGTAGCGGCTCTCGGCGCATCGACGCTGGCGGCTGAGTAGACTCCCTCTATTCAGCGTGCAGGCCGGTCAGTGCGCGCTGGATTACCACGATCGCGCTTTGCCACACCGCCTCGCGCCACTCGGCGCTTTGCGGGTAGACCATCATTCCGGTTTTCGGCAACGCCTTGCCATCGGGCCGCGACGCCAGGCTTTCCAGCACCGACATCATCGAATAAGTGCCGAAGGCGGCGGTAGCGGCAGTAATGTCGGCCTGCGGAAAGCGCCGGCGAAGGCTGGCGCCAAGACTGTCCATTTCCCGATCGCCCTTGGGTTCGTCCTCGGAAGGTTCCGGCAGGGTGAACCATTTTCGAATTCGCGTGGCGCTGGCGCTCGCAGGCGGGTGGCGAGGCGTCAGTTCGGCCTCTCCCCAGGGCCCCGGTCCGACCCGGACCTCAATGAAAACGATTTTGTTGGCCGTGGCCGGCGCCATGGCATGGGCCAGCATGTCCATCACCTGGCCCGGATAACCCGACACGTCGCCATCGGTCGGGCCGGCAAGCGGCGCGCCAGTCGAATCGATGCCTTGCTGGCGTGCATATTCGGCGTAGCGTTCTTCAACCTTTGCCAGGATGTCGTCGTCCCATTGGGGCGGTGGCCCGCTGTCGCCGGGGACTTCGCCGCCGGTTGCCGGCGCGGCTCCGTGATGCATCATCACGATGGCGGTATCGGCGGGCAGGTTTGCCTTGCCGAACTCCCTCAACCAGCCGGTTTCGATCCCGCCGCAGCACAGCGCGTCGGCCTTCCTGTCGCCGCCGCAGATCACCAGCAAGTGGTCGGCGGACGGGCTGCCGAGACGCAGACAGTCAACCAGCGGCGGCTCTGGCTCTTGCGGGCCGTCGGGCGTGCGAAACCCCGTCGGCTGAAGGCGCAGTTCCCGGCAGGCGGCGAGGAATTTGGCCCGCGCGCTCTGGTATGTTTTCGAGAAATAGTCTTCCGCCGGCATGGGACGTCGTTCTTTCAGATTTTTCCCGGCAATATCATATCCTGATCTCGCGGCTTGCGCGACGGCATTGCCTGTCTGACATTTGGGTACCATAATTGTCTTATGAAGAATATGCATGTCCGCGCCGTCATCGCACTGCTTTTCATGACGCTCGCCGTTCCCGCCATGGCGGACCAGACAGATCCCCAATTGGATGTGCTGTTCGAAAAGCTGAAAACCGCCCCCGATTACGAGGCGGCGCAAGAAATAGAACGCTATATCTGGCGCATCTGGTCGACAACGAATACCGTCGGTGGCGGCGTCCTGTTGCGTCAGGGCGTGGAATACATGAACAACGGCGAACACGATAAAGCTTTGGTCAATTTCGATGCCTTGGTGGAGATCGAGCCGGAATTCGCCGAGGGCTGGAACAAGCGCGCGACCCTGCATTACCTGATGGGCAATTTCAACAGTTCGGTTGCTGATATCCAGAAGACCCTGACGCTCGAGGAACGCCACTTCGGGGCGCTGTCGGGTCTGGGCCTGATATACGATGCCCTGGATCAGAAAGAGGCGGCGGTGAAGGCTCTTCGCGCCGCGCTGGAAATCAATCCAAAAATGGAAGCAATCCGCCGGCGCACCGACGAATTGATCGAGGAAACCGAGGGAATTCCTCTTTAATTCTTCCTTACCCGCGCAATTCTCAGCACATTTGTCGCGCCCGGGGTGCCGAAGGGGACGCCGGCGGTAATCACAATGCGGTCGTCATGTTTGGCGCAATTGTTGGCAAGAGCGGCCGCCGAGGCCTTCATTTCCATGTCGTCGAAACTGCGGGCGTCCGCGGTATGCACCGAGTGGACGCCCCAGACGATGGCCAGTCGGCGCGCCGTTTCCACTTTTGGTGTCAGGCTGAGAATTGGCACCTGCGGCCGTTCGCGCGCGATCCGAAGCGAGGTCGACCCCGACGTCGTATAAGTCACCACCGCCTTGGCCGAAAGCGTTTGGGCCACCTGACGCGCGGCGGCGCTGATCGCGTCGGCCGAGGTCGCCTCGGGCGCGACCCGGTCGGCCTCGATGAAATTCCAGTAGAACGGATCTTTCTCCACGCGCCCGATAATACGGTCCATCATGGCGGCCGCCTGAACCGGGTATTTTCCGGCCGCCGTTTCCGCCGACAGCATTACCGCGTCCGCGCCGTCATAGACCGCGGTTGCAACGTCGGAGGCTTCGGCGCGAGTCGGCGTCGGGGCGTCGATCATGGATTCCAGCATCTGCGTGGCGACGATGACGGGGCGGCCATACTCCCGGCAGGCCCGGATCATGCGTTTTTGCAATACCGGCACGTCTTCGGGCGGCAATTCCACGCCCAGATCGCCACGCGCCACCATCACCGAATCGGTCAGCGCAACGATCTCGTTCAGGCATTCGACCGCGGCCGGTTTTTCCAGCTTGGCGCATATCGCGGCGCGCCCGGCGATCAACTTGCGGGCGTCGGTGATATCCTGCGGCCGCTGTACGAAGCTGAGGCCGATCCAGTCGACGCCCAGATCCAGGGCGAAGGCCAGATCCTTGCGGTCCTTGGCGGTCAGCGGCGACAGGGGCAGCACGACGCCGGGCACGTTCACGCCCTTGCGGTCCGACAGCGCGCCCCCGACCATCACTTTCGTTTCGGCGTAATCGGCGCCGCACTCGCTGACCTTCAGACGGATGCGACCGTCGTTCAACAGTAACTCCGAACCCTTTCCCAGCGCCTGGAAAATTTCCTTGTGCGGCAGGTTCACCCGCCTGCCATCACCCGGTTTTTTGTCCAGATCCAGCCGGAAGGACTGGCGGGCTTTCAACTGGATGGGGCCGTCGGCGAAAGTGCCGACGCGAAGTTTCGGTCCCTGCAGATCCGCCAGGATGGCGATAGGCCGCCCGGCTTTTTTTTCCAACACACGAATGATTTCGTATCTTTCGCGATGTTCTTCGTGGACCCCGTGGCTGAAATTCAGGCGGAACATGTCCACCCCGGCAAGGAACAAGGCCTCGATGAGTTCCGGCGTGGAACTGGACGGGCCCAATGTGGCGACGATCTTTGTGTGATTCTGGCGTTTCATGCGGCTAACCTACTCATTTTCACCGACTTGTCATGTATTCTATGGTCGCGGCCCTGTTTTACAGCGGGACATTGTCGAGTACCCATATATCAATCGGTTCCTTGCGGCCACGAAGCTTCTGCTCTGATAGCCGTCGGAATCCATCGACGTCGGGTCCGGTCAGGCCAGCGGCCGTGAACAGTTCGTCGCTGACAACGATCGGCCCGAGATCGCGGGTAAGCCCTTCCAGCCGGCTCGCCACATTGACCGTATCGCCGATGACCCCGAACTCCACCCGGCGCTCGTCGCCGATATCCCCAATCACGACTTCACCGAAATGCGCTCCGATGCCGACCTTGACAGGGTCGCCTTCCAGCGGATTGTTCGCCGCCAGCGCTTCGCGGATCGATCGCGCGCAGGCGACCGCGTTGGCGGCGTCCTCGGGGCCGATAGTGGGCACTCCGAAGGTCGCCATCACCGCGTCCCCGATATATTTGTCCAGCGTGCCGCCATGGGCAAAGATCTGCTCGGCGATCAGCGAATGGGTCTTGCGCAACAGGTCCATCGTCCGTTCCGGGCCAAGCTGTTCGGCCAGTCCCGAGAACCCGACGATATCGGCGAACAGGACGGCGACCTTCTGGCGCCGCACCGCTCCCAGCGGTTCATCCGAACTGGCCAGCATATCGACCATGTTGGGCGAGAAGTGGCGCGCCAGATTGGCCCGCTCGCGTTCCGCCATCGCATGTCGTAGCGCAAGCCGGCGCGCCCGCCATACCACCGTGGCGAGGATGCTGGCGACGACCAGAAATATGAAGGCCTCCTTCACATGCTGGGTTGTTGCGACGAAATGAGGGTCCATCCGGAACGGTACATGTCCGGCAGGTCCCAGCGCGTCCCAGCCGACGATATCAAACTGCGTTCGCGAATCCGGGAGATTTGCGATCCACGCCACCGCACCGACCCAGGTGGCTGCGCCGGTTATCCCGCACCACAGTACAAGGCGTGGCGAATAGGTCAGAAACGAGGCCGCAAGCAGGGCATAGAAGAAAGAGAAATTACCGAGGCGCAGGCCCAGCGGCGCGGGAAGCGGTGCAGCCATGAACGGGTTCGGCGCCGCCAGGGCATAAGCCAGCAAACAGGAGTCCGCCAGCATGAAGATCATGCTGGGCCAGATACGCGGCGCCATTCTTATCGCGACGAACCCATGGGCAATACCTGCAACCAGCAGTGCGGTCAGTAAACCGATATAGAACCAGGCCCTGGGAAAATCCTGGATCAGCAGGACCCATCCGGCAAAAGCTAGCAGCGCCAGCGATCTTGCCGCCGTCGCGTGCATTATGCCGTTCCGGGATTCTTCGGCGAAGCTCTGCCGTAGCCGGGTGGCGGCGCTGTGATCGATCGAGGATTGGTCGCTCATCATCTGCTTCCTTTTCGCGCCAGTATAATGCCCCACAGGATTATCGCGCCACCCGCGGCCTGCCAGGGGGTTACCGCCTCCGCCAGGACGACCCAGGCCAGCAGGGCGGCGGCGACCGGTTCCAGCAACAGGCCGATCGAGGAAAACCCAGGCGGCAGATGGGCCAGCGCATAGGCGATTGTTCCCTGGCCCGCCGCGTGGGCAAGCAGCGCCAGCCCAACCAGGATCATCCAGCCGTAAAGGGTGACCGCGAACATCTCCTCGCCCGACAGCAGGGCGACCGGCAGCAGCACCGCGGCCGTGCCCAGCGAACTCCAGGCCATGGTGGTGGCGGTCGAGAAGCCGGCGCGCAGGCGCGACATGGCCAGGATATAGCTGGCCAGGAATATGGCGGTTACCAATCCGAAGAAATCGCCAAGCAGGTTTTCCGGAGCCAGTACGAAGCTCTCGCCGGCCAGCACCGCCGCGCCGGCCAGCGCCAACGCCATGCCCACCAGATATTGCCGCGTGACCTTGTGCGCAAACAGCAACCAGGCACCCAGCGTAACGAAGACCGGTGCGAAATTGGCGAACAGCGTGGCATTGGCCACGCTGGTATTCATGATCGACAGATGCCAGAAGGCCAGGTCGCCGGAGAAGAACGCGCCGGCCAGCAACAGCCGGAAATAGTCGCCGCGCTTGGCGGGTCTGCGCGTTTCCGGATTATGCCGCCTGTCCGCCGCCATCCAGATCATCAGCACGGGAAGCGCCAGGAACGGGCGGTAGAATGCGGTCGCCATCGGGCCCAATTCGCTCAGCCGGACGAAGACAGGCGAGGCGCCCACCAGTACCGCGCCCAGCAACAGCGCCGCCAGCGCCAGCCCGTCGGCTCGCGCGGCATCGTTTTGTGTTGTGCGGTCCGTCATCTCCGGCCTGTAGCGGTTAAAGAGGCGCGCCATGAGATTCTTAGCCGCTGGCTCGCCCGTGCGCAACGGAACTGCTTTGCGCTGCGTCACTTCCCGTCGGTCAATTTTGGGTTATTATGCGGCCATGACCGAACGAGGTTCTGGACAGAGGCTGCTTGCGCCAGGCGATCCGTCGCCTTTTACGATCCTGATTCCGCATGGCGCGGCGCCGGTCGTGTTGCTGTGCGACCACGCCAGCAATGCAATACCGGCGGCGCTGGGCGATCTCGGTCTCGACGAGGCGGCCCGGTCGCGTCACATCGCCTGGGACATCGGCGCGGCCGACGTTACACACCACTTGGCCGGGATATTGGATGCGCCGGCCGTATTATCCGGGTTTTCCCGTCTCGTGGTGGACTGTAACCGTTCGCACGACGACCCCACCGCCATGCGCCAGATCAGCGACGGGACCATCGTGCCGGGGAACCGAGGTCTGGAAGCGACCGCCCGGGCGCTGCGTATCGAGGACTGTTACTGGCCCTATCACCGGGCGGTCACCGGTCTCATCGACGAGGTGGCCGCCAGGGGCGTGACGCCGGCGATCGTCTCCGTCCATACCTGCACGCCGGTCATGAAGGATTTCGAACGGCCCTGGCATATCGGTGTCCTGTCCAACCATGACCGCCGCATGGCGGACTTGCTGATCGCCGAACTGGCCCGCGATTCGGCGCTCTGTATCGGCGACAACCAGCCCTATTCGGGGTTCGACCCGCATGGCTACACCATCGAGACCCATGCCCTGCCGCGGGGCCGGGCGAACGTGTTGCTGGAAATCCGGCAGGACCTGGTCGATACCCATCACGGCGCCCTGCATTGGGCCGAGTTGGTGGGCAAGGCGCTGGCGAATGTCCTTGCCCATCCCGACATTGCCCGGGCCACTGGCGCGGAAGTAAAGGAGGCATCATGAATCGGAACGGAACCGGCGAATTCACCATCGGCATCGAGGAGGAATACCTTCTGGTGGACCCCGCGACCGGCGATGTCGCCGACGACCCGCCCCAGGACATTCTGGACGAATGCGCCGCCGGAATCGACGATAGCGTCGGCAACGTGATGCCGGAATTCATGCGGGCTCAGATCGAGGTCGGCACGGCGGTCTGCCATTCGATCGCGGAGGTGCGCGATAAGCTGGCGAAGCTGCGGCTCAGCGTGGCCTCGGCGGCCAATGCCCACGGGCTGGCGCCGGTCGCGGTATCGACGCATCCTTCCGCCGAATGGTCGGCTCTGCACCACACCGACAAGGAACGCTACAATGTGCTGGCCGAGGACATGCAGGGGGTCGCGCGGCGTTTGCTGATCTGCGGCATGCATGTGCATGTGGGCATCGACGACGACGATTTGCGCATCGACCTGCTCGGTCAGGTCGCTTATTTCCTGCCGCACCTGCTGGCGCTTAGCACATCGTCGCCGTTCTGGCGCGGCGACAATACCGGCCTGATGAGCTACCGCCTCAGCGTGTTCAACGAACTGCCGCGCACCGGCCTGCCCGAAAAATTCGACAGCTATGGCGAATATATTCGCCATGTGCAGGTGCTGGTGGATGCCGGCGTGTTGAAGGACGGCACCATGATCTGGTGGGACGTCCGCCCGCATACCATATTCCCGACCCTGGAAAATCGCATCGCCGACATCTGCACCCATATGGATGACGGCATTACCATCGCGGCGATGTATGCCTGTATTCTGTCGATGCTGATCAGGCTCAGGCGGACCAACCAGCGCTGGCGCCATTATTCGAACATGCTGATCGCCGAGAACCGCTGGCGCGCCCAGCGTTACGGTTTCGAGAAGGGGCTGGTGGATTTCGGGCGGGGAGAAGTCGTCCCCTATCCGGAATTGCTGGAGGAATTGCTGGAACTTATGCGACCCGACGCCGAACGGTTGGGTTGCGTCACTGAAATCGAGCAGTCGCGGAACATCCTTGCCCGTGGCACCAGCGCCCACCGGCAGGTCACTATCCATAACGAAGCGATCGAGGCCGGCGCCAGCCAGCAGGAGGCCCTGAAAGCGGTCGTCGACTGGCTGGTCGCGGAAACCGTTCGAGATCTTTAGAGGGGGCTTATACCAAGCGGCGAAGGCGACCGGCGACATATCCCACCGGATCGATGATCCGCAGAGCCGTATTTCGGACGCGACCAACGCAATCCAGCAACTCAAGCCCCCCATCACGGTGTTGACCGAAATGACCACCCGAGTCAAAACCGGCGCCGAGGGTCAGAATGTAGCGACCGGTGAGATCGCCGAGGCGATCGGCGTCGCCTCCAGGGGCGCCGGCGATGCCGACGCCGCCATCGCCGAGGCCCGCGAAGCCTCCGCCCAACACGGCCAGACCGCCCGCAATATCGCGGAAATCGCCGAAACCCTCTCCAACCGGGTCAACGACCTCACCACCCACGTCGATTCCCTGGATGAGCGGTTGAAAGCCTGATCGTACCCGTTCCGGGGCTTCCCATTGGCGTTCGGGATGCTAAATATAGGCTCAGACAAACGCTATCAACCGGACGGGAAGAGAGACATGGACGACAAGACACGCACTGAACTGGAGGCGGCGGCTTATCGTGCGCTGGTCGGGCATTTGCGCGAACGCACCGATGTTCAGAATATCGACATGATGAATCTGGCCGGCTTCTGCCGTAACTGCCTGTCGAAATGGTACCGCGCCGCGGCCGAGGGGAAGGGCATCGAGATGACCTACGACGACGCCCGCGAAATCGTCTATGGCATGACCTACGACGAGTGGAAGGACAAGTACCAGTCCGAGGCCTCGGCGGAGAAGATCGCCAAATTCAATGAGGTAAATCCGGGGCACTGATTTTTCCAAATTGGGCTCTTAACATCTCTTGCGTGACACGGGGCGGCGGGATATCTTCGCCGCCCTTATTGTTTTGACCATTACCAGCCGGGAGAATTTCATGGCCGACGTCGGAGGCATCGCGGGCGCGCAGCTTCGTTCCCTGATTGAGCGAGTTGAGCGACTCGAGGAAGAAAAGGCGGCGCTGGCCGCCGATATTCGCGAGGTATTCGCCGAGGCCAAGGCCACCGGTTTCGACCCCAAGGTGATGCGCCAGATCATAAAGCTGCGCAAGCTGGAACAGGCCGACCGCCAGGAGCAGGAAGCACTGCTGGAGCTGTACCTGGCCGCCATTGGCATGGGCCCCGAGCTGGAAGGCATCGAGCCGCCGACCGGCTGAAAGACGGGCCCCACCAGCGGCACCCCGCATGGCGGGATGGCGACGGGATGAGGCCGCGTATCTATGATGCGCGGCCTGTGGCGCCGCGCGGATCTATCCGAGTAGCCCGGCCCATCATTCTGCACGCCCGCACCGAGTAGCTGCTAGCCAAACACTCGACCGCGACGCTTTCCGACAGGCGGGATGTATGTCAAATCAACCCTCGGCGTGGGAGCCTGTGCCCGCCGCAACACCTTCCTCCCTGAGCGCTTCGTCAAAAGACGCGAGGGCCTCAAGTTTGTCCATAAGGGGGGATGTCGTGAAATATTCGAGGCTGTCCATTGTGTTGCCGGACATCACAAGGCCTGTTCGCCCAACCGCCAACGCGGTCGCACGCATCATCTTCTCGTTCTCGAAGACTGATGGTATGAGTTCTGCTTCCATGTCTGACCAGAATTGGCGCATCGCTGCGTCCTCAACTAGGCCAAAACCCTGCTTTTCCGCCTTCTTGCGAAAGCGATGGAGTGTCGCCGCAAGGATCACTTCCTCGCGTCTGAGCGAGCTGAGAAGATCGGCGTAATAAAGGAACTCGTCGGCGACCAGATTGCCAAGATGGGCCTTTCCGGCAATGACCTTGGCCATGAGGCGGAGGTTCAGTCTTGCGGTTCCCTCCTGTGCAGCGCGGCCATAGCGATGGACGATGGAAACCATCTCGTCAACGTCTGCGGCGTCTTCGATCCTTTTGTCGCCCTTCCTGAGTTCGTCGAGGAGGATTTCACGGGCCTGTTCCTGACGTTTTCGAAACATCTCCTCCAAAGCTAGACCTGTCACAGCCCCAACCGTATTCCCACCGATCGGGAGAAAGAGGGATACGGCGTCTTCGGCGACTGCACTCAGGAGCACGGGTAATTTGCTGGACATCAATGGTCACCTAGCTATTTCACATCATTGAAG